>CAILKC010000931.1 GCA_903834675.1 uncultured Victivallales bacterium
CCGGAAACCGGCGGGTGAACTCCTTCACCCCCGCAGACTCCGCCCGGGTGTAGGTGTCCGTCCGGCTCGGGTCTGGCATTTCCCACAGGGTCACATGGACGATCGTCCGGCCGGGGGCGTCCTCGATCCAGCCGGCGCCCACCCTCGAAGCCGCCAGCGCCAGAAACATGCCCAGCAGCGCCCTGAGGCGATAGCTGGAGCGTTGCCGGACAGAGCGACCGACACAGGACTCAGGGACTAGCGTCGCTTCACTCATGTGTTACCCATGGTCCTATGGGAGGAATGGGAATCATAGGAAGCATGGGGCGGCGCGGCGCCGGCTGGGCTTTGCGCCTCAGGTTCCCGCCGCCCTCCAGAACTCCCATCCGTCCTATCCTTCCCATTCATCCCATCCCTGTACTCCAGCCGGGCGCGGGTCATGCGTTCCCGCAGGCCGCCCTGCTTGATGAAGTCCTGTTCGAGCCGTCCGAGCTGCTGGTCGACCAGGTAGTTGGCCTGGTGGATCAGGCAGATGGCGATGTTGGCAAGCACCACCGGCGGCCGGGTCTCGACAAACTCGCGGTAGAGTTCGTAGGTCTGCGGCGTCTTACGGCCAAGCTTACGGACGTACTGCGCCTCGCGGGAGTCCTTGTCCCAGATTGGCAGATCGCGGGCCCGGAGGTAGTCGAGGTAATCATCCAGTAACTCCTCCAGGCTGGCCCGTGCCACCCCCGTCAGCTTGATCTCCATCTCCTTGGAGGTTGGCGCTGCCTTGCTACCCTCGAGAATGTTCTTCTTGCCCGAGCGCGCCGACTGGATCATCTGGTCCACGGTGCGGTCGCTCCGATCCAGGTACTTGTGAGCAAAGCGAAAGGTGAGGTCGTAGACCACCTCCGCCTTCTGGAACGACAACAGGGTTCGGTAGTCCCCGCGCGGCGAGATAATGGGATGCGGGTCTGGGGGAGGATGGGGAGGCCCGGGGCTATGGCCGGGCCCATTGCTCCTATTCCTCCCATCATTCCCATTCTTCTCATTGCCACTCATATCGGTCCTTGATTCGGGGCCTGGGTCAATGAGGAGCAGGTGGCTGGGCTTCGGCCCCGGTGCCTGGCGCTGGCGGCGGCTTGGCCTTCGGCGCCGTCATGGACATCGGGGGAAGCTCCACCGGCAGCGCCCGTCCACTCCGCACCGCCGCGGCCAGCGCCCGCGGCGAAACCCGAATCCGGTCGCTGGCAAACTCCGGCAGCGAAAACGCTTGCAGGCAGCGGTCGTAGTATGCCGGGTCCGCCTGCGGCAGGACGAAGGGCTCACCCACCTTCCCCTCCGCGTCGACATGCGCCAGGTAAACTCGGGTGAAGACGCCGTCGTGACGTTTGCTGCTGAAGGCAAACCAGCGGCTGTTGCTTGACCACGAGTGCCAGGATTCCGACTGGTCACTGTTCAGTTCCAGGCGCCGGTGCGTTCCCGTCGCCAGGTTCAGCAAATACAGGTCACTGGAGGGCTGGTAGATGGGGAAGCAGCCATAGTCGCACATGCAAAACAGCACAAACCTGCCGTCGGGACTGGGCCGCGGCAGCAGGATACTCTTCCCGGTCTCCTCGGCGGACACAACCACCTGCGGCTCGCCGAACTTCCCGCTCTCCAGGTCGAAACTCACCTTCACCAGGCTGTAGCGCAGCTCGCTGTAGCCCGGCGGCGGAACCCGCTTGCGATCGGTCCAGGTGATCGGCGCCCGGCAGAAGTACAGCTCCTTGCCGTCCGCGGACCAGGCCGGATAGGTCTCGAGATAGTCGGGAGCCGCGATCCCCGGCGCGGTCACCACGCGGTTTCCTCCGGAGTAGTAGACCGCCAGATCCGAGTCCAGGTCGCAGACATCCCGCACCTCATTGCCACCCTCGTGAAAGAACAGGTTGACCTGGTTCAGAGAGTAGGCCGCAGCCTTGCCGCTCGGATGCCAGGAGGTGTACCCCCACTTGGTAGCGAGCTTGGTCACCTCGCCGTTCCGGCACACCAGCGTGGCACTGCCGTGTTCCTGACTGCGAGTGCCCACCGCCATCGTGGCGGGATTGGCGTTGGCAAAGCAATGGCAGTTCGTGCAGCCCCGGGAGAAGTCTTTGCCATGAATCACGACCTCTTCATCCCAGCCGGTCAACTCGCGCTGATAGATCCCCACGTCGAACCAGAGATTGTAGAGCGGATGGATACGCCGGTAGGCCAGGTACGGATCGACGGGGTCGGCCGACACCTGCAGGGAAACCGGAGCGAACCCCCGCCGCGTTCCCTCGGCATCCTGGACCCCGATCAAAAGAGTCAGCTCGCCCCCGCCGACCACCCCCCGCAGAAGAGGCCTCCACGACCGCAAGGGAATCTGCATCCGTGGGTCTTTGCCCGCCGTCTCATAGCGTCCCCCCGAACTCGACTCGATCCGCAAAGAGTACCACACGCCCGGCTCGTCCACCACAAACGTCATGGGGCAGATATTCGGGGGGATGGTCACGCCGTGCAGCGCGGGGTGCAGGCGTGGCTGCCGCTCCACCTGCGTCTGCTGCTGCCCCGCCGGTGGCGCCACCGGCCCGGAGCAGGATACGGTCCACAACAATACCCCGATGGCAGCGGCTCGCGCTCCACCCCAGAGCCATGCACAGGTTGTTTGGTGCGGTTGTATCATGCTGCTAAGCTTGTGGTTACAACGCTCTATCCAGCGCTGGCCTGGACTCCGCCTATACGGGCTCACTCCGCTGGCCGAAACACGTAATAGTGAAAGTATGTATTGCTGAAGGCGCCCGCCGCAGCCATCGCCCGGCTCGGGTCCGGCTGGTTCCCCAGCGGAGCCAAGACGGCAACAAACTGCTTGAATTGCGCCCGGGCCTCGGAACTCACCTGAGAACTCCACCGCGGGACATCCCTGCGGGTCTGGGCCTCTTGCAGCAGCACCGCTTCCTGGTAATGCCGGGGCAGGGCCGGAGAGCCGAAGGCCTCCGTGCGAGGCAGGGGCCCGGACGAAGCCCTCCAGGTTACGCGCAATCAGGTACTGCGCCATCAGGTACTCGAAGGCCATCCGATTCCGGGGGTTTTCCTCAAGTTGGCCAAGGCAGTGTTCCTCCAGCGTCCACCTCGCCACGTTGCCGTCCGGGCGTGAGGGCAGGTTCGCCCGCAGGCGAGAGACCTCTTCTCCGTCCAGGAGTTCATCGGGAGAGCGGGCCAGGGTTGCCAACCTGGCTTTCGCCCAGCTTCGCGCCACCGGGTCCTGGCAGAGTGCCTGCAGAAGGATGCTGGCCGCCTCGGGACGGCGCTTCACCAGATTCACCAGGACGAGCTGCTTCAGAATGCTGGGGTGAGGGCCATAGACCTCCAAGGCTTCATGAGCCACGTGCTCCGCCTCGTTGACCAGGCCCATCTCCAGGTTGGCAGGCCCAATGTAGAATACCGTCTTCGGCCGTTCCGAGTAATAGTAGCCGTTCGCACAACTGGCAAAGGCCGTACCCAGGTTCAGGCTCAACGGACGCTGAGGAAACGCGAACAGCGAGTCTCCCATCTTGCCGGTGTGGTAGAGCGCCAGATCGACCGCGTACGATACATCCAGGGTGAAGCGGTCCCTGGGCAGCTTCGACGCCTCCGCCAGAACGCGGCCCCACTCGCCAGAACGGCAATGCTTCATCACCGCCAGCCGTCGGGCGCTGCCCGGAGACCAGGCGGCACCTACCAGCACCACCACGGCACAGCTCCCGACCAACACCCGCCAACCCGGCGAGAGCCTGCCCCAGCCAAAACGTTGAGCCAGGCCTGACCGTCTTGCGACGCCACTCTCGGCCGCGGCGTGGTCCCGCTTCAGGAAAAGCATAGAGGCAGGGACGACCGCCAGCCCGTAAAGCAGGAAAAGGGCGAAGTCACCCTCCGGCCGGGACGCATCGCTGTAGGGCAGCAGGCGCGTTGTTGCCTCCTGCAGCGGCAGGCCGAGATACAGGCATCCGAGAGCAACCGGGAGGAGGAGACCGCAGAGCAAGAGCAGCGCCGATAGCCACGCCTGCCGCCGCCGCTGATACTCGACCGCCGAGATCGACAGGACGCACACGTAGGCGGGGCCGGCGCACAGCCAGTAGCCCAACCCCACCAACCCGAGCGCGATGCCGACCCGGCGCCCCGACCTCAGAGAGCCGATCCAAGGGTGGGCATACGCCGCCGCGCCCAGCACCGCCAGCGTCAGGGCCGTGATGCTGTCCAGGCTAAACCCGTACCGCGTCCAAACCAGAACGCTGGCCAGAACCGGAAGCATACCCCATCCGAGGGCCCGCTTCCCCGCGGCATGGCGCAGGTACAAGCCATAGCCCCACCCCAGCCCCACTGCCAGCGCTGTGAACACCCCAGCGCCAAGCCAGCGGTTCGCACACGCCTGAGCCAGGTAGGCGGCCGCGTACTGGCTTGCCCCGCCGGGTCGAGAGAGGAAAGGCCGCAGGAATTCCAGC
>CAILKC010000932.1 GCA_903834675.1 uncultured Victivallales bacterium
CCGGTGAAGCCGGCGGCGCGTTGGGGTCCGAAGGGCGCGGTCTCCTGGACCTTGGCGAAGACCGTGGCGGCCAGGGCGCGGCAGGCGTCCTGATCCGGGCCGCTGGTCGCCGCGAGTTGCGCGCCGACGTCGAGCAGGGCATCCGCGACCCCGGCGGTCGCGGCGGCTGGGGTCGGGGCCGCCAGGAGGGCGTTGGCGGTCGCGGGGGTGCCGATCCGGCCCAGCGCGGTGGCCGCTGCGGCGGCCACGGTAGCCACGGGGCTGTGCAGGCGCTCGCTGAGCGGCTTGGTGGCGGCGGCACAGCGCCGGACGCCGAGGGTGTTGATGACGCCGATCAGGGCGGCGTCAGGGGTGGTCTCAAGAGCACGGATCAGGGCCAGGTCGGCTTCCTGACCGGGGATGCGTTCGAGGGCGTACCTGGCCATCTGCCCGGACTCGGCCTCGGCGAGCAGGGCGGCGAGGGCTGGGACCGCGGCTCCCGAGCCGATAAGGGAGAGCTGCCGGCAGGCGAACTGGCGGCAGTCAACGGTGGCATCGGGACGAGCGATGACCGCGGCGAGGCGCTGCTCAAGCCCGGCGCGCAGCACCGCTTGGTCCGGCTTCTGCGCCTCGATCACGAGCTCCGCCAGGCGCTTGGCATCGCTGTCGTCCACGCCGGTGCGATAGGCCGCGAAGTCCGCAAAGGTGGCGTCAAGCCCAGCGCTCTCGCCGGTCTGGCGGGACTGTTGCAGGTACTCGGGGGTGAGTTGGGCGCTCGGGGTGGCGTCGGCCTTGAGGTCGCCGATGGCATACTGGATACCGTCGAGGTAGGCCTGCATGATCGGCCGCGTCCAGAAGATCGCATGCTGATGTCCGAGGGAGAAGTAGAAGACGCGGCCTTGGCCATACTCGCGGATCCAGGCCACGGCAAAATCGCCATCCTGGCGCCGGATGGCCTCGCCTTTGGCCATGTTGGTCCGGGTGATGTCCAGGCTGAGCAGGACGCGGAGCGTCGCGCGGGAGTAAGGCTCGCGGAACTGATAGATTTCGTCGTTCACGGTGAAACGGCTGCCTTTGAAGGCCTTGAGGAGGGGGTGGCCGGGGTCATCGAGCTTGACCGTGACGGTCTCATTCCAGGGATGCCCCGAGAAGTACCCGCCCATCAGCTCGCCGTATTCAGGCCAGTCGTAGAAGCAGTCTGTCGCCGCATGGACGCCGACGATGCCTTTGCCGTTACGCACGAAATCCAGCAGGCCGGCGCGCAGGCGCTGCTCCTGAGCTTCGAGGGCCAGGCGCTCCGCGGGGGGGCGCTGGTCGAGGTCGAAGGCCACCAAGGGTATCTTCATGGTGGTGTTGTCCATGACCACCGCATCGAAACCGGCCAGGGCTTCGGGCTCGAAGGCGCGCGGGTCAGCCGTTACCACCACGGTAAAGGCGCCGGTCTTTTCGCCCAGCAGTTCAAACGCTTTAGCGCAGTAGGGCACGCTGCTGTGGACAAAACCACGGCATTGGGTCATCAGCAGCAGTCGCCGGGGGGCCTTGGGAGCCACGCTGGGCTTTTCCGGCAGGGCGGCGCGGATGCGCTCGATCTCCTCGGCTGTGGGGACCTGTTGGTCCTGAGCGGCGAGTGGGCTCAGCAGGAGGGCAACGAGGGCGAGAGCGACGGGCAAGACTTTGGCTGCCATCAGCATATTCCTTTGGCACAGAGAGGGTTCACACGACCCAGGGAGCGCGCATGGGCCGGGCGAGGAAGCGGTCGGCGAGGGCGTCATTGAGGAAGCGCTCCTGGCTCGGGTCCCAGGCCAGCTGGCGTTTGAGGCGGTAGGCCAGATTGCCGAGATGACAGACGGAGACGCTCCGGTGGCCGACGAGGGCCGGGCAGATGGGCAGTTGCCGAGAGCGGATGCATTCCAGCCAGTTGCCGATGTGATCGCGACTCTCGTAGAGCCGCAGGTCGCGCGGACCCCAGGTTTCACGCAGAAGCGACTCGGGCTGGGTCACCAGGAGGTTGCGGTCGACCTCGATACGGCCCTCGCTGCCGTAGATTTCCACGCCGGCCGCGCCGGAGGCGCCGCCATGGAAGACGCGGGTGCCATTGGCGTAGCGGTAGGTCAGGCGTTTCTCGGGGGAGCACTCGGGGGGGAGGATTTCGACGGGGCCGGAGTCGTCCATGCCGAGGGCCCACTGGACGATATCGAAGTGATGGGCGCCCCAGTCGGTCATGCCGCCGCCACAGTAGTCCCAGTACGAGCGCCACTGGGGCCACATCTCGTAGTTGTCGAGGGGGCAGAGCGTGTGGTGGTAAGCGCGCCTCGGGGCGGGCCCGAGCCAGAGATCCCAGTCCAGCGTCGCCGGGGTGGGTTCAGCAGGCAGGTAACACAACTCGGGCGGGCCGCCGACACTGACGTGAATCTTCTCCACCCGGCCGAGGCGGCCATTGCGGACCAGTTCGCAGGCAAAACGGAACTTCGGGTCGGAGCGCTGCTGGCTGCCGGTCTGAAAGACGCGCTGGTAGCGCTGGGCGGCCTCGACGACGGCGCGCCCCTCATGGATGGTGAGTGCCAGCGGTTTCTCGCAGTAGACATCCTTGCCCGCCTTCATGGCCGCGATGGACATGAGGGCATGCCAGTGGGTCGGCGTCGCGATAAAGATGGCATCGAGGTCGGGGCGGGCGATGAGGTCGCGAAAATCGCGGTAGACGGCACAGGCTTTGTAGCCCGCTTGTCCGGCCCGCGCGGCATAGGCCTCGTCGACGCGCTTACGGCAGGTCTCCAGGCGCAGGCTCTCGACGTCACACAACCCGGCGATGTGGACCTCGGTACGCCCGAGCAGGCCGCCCAGATGCCCGGAACACATCTTGCCCAGGCCGATGATGCCGAGCGCGATCCTCTCCGAGGGCGGCGGCAGGCCCTCGGCGCCAAACACACCGGCAGGGATGATGAGGGGCGAGGCCACGGCACCCGTCGCCGTGGCCAGAGCCCCACGCAGGAAGCCGCGTCGTGTGGTTACGGTCATAGGGAGTGTCCATGAGAGTAATGTAAGGCAGATGGCTAGCGCTCGGGTTAGAGTACCCATGCCGGGGCTGAATGCAATCGAGTGTGGCCGCGATGCAGGGCTGTTTCAAGAAACTGGGCTGGGCGTCGCAACAACCCGTGGTCTGTCTGCCGTATCTGTTTGCGCGAGAACACACGCCGTCAGTCATGGCACAGGCGCCAAGCCAAAGCGGTGTCGCGGTCGCCGTCGGCGACCTTGCCACGCGCACATGGCCGAGGCGCGATATGGACTGCGTGCGGCAGAGGGCCGCGGACGCGGCCCGTCGACGTCGCTTTGACGGCCGGCGGTACGACGGCGGTCGTTTCTTGAAACAGCCCTGGCCGTGATGGCGGCCGCAAAGGAGGCACGTCATGGCAGTCGAGGTCAACCCGAGGCGGCTGCAGGCGACGACGCTGGCGGCGGGGCGATTTCTGCGGCTGGACGAGCTTGAGTACGTGGACGGGCATGGGCGGCGGCGCCGGTGGGAGTCTGTGGGCAGGCAGGGCGGCGCCTGGGCTGTGCTGGTCATCGCGGTGCTGCGGCCCTCGGGACGTCTGCTGTTGATCCGCCAGTACCGGCCACCCGTGGACGGCTATGTGCTGGAGTTTCCGGCGGGGCTGGTCGATGCGGGGGAGACGCCCGAGCAGGCCGCCGTGCGGGAGGTACGAGAGGAGACGGGGTACCACGGTCGCGTGGGCTGGATGGGCCCGCAAACCTGCAGTTCGCCGGGGCTGACCTCGGAAGGGGTGCTGCTGGTGCTGATGGAGGTGGATGAAACGCTGCCGGAGAACCGCTGTCCGGCGGCCAGTCCTACGGAGGAGGAAGAGATCGAGGTGTGTCTGGTGGCCCCGGCTGACCTGGCCGGCTTCCTGCGCCGTGAGCAGGAGGCCGGAGTACACCTCGACAGTCGCACGGCCGCTTACGCGCTGGGCTGTGGGACGACGTGGTGAACCGCGGGGGGCGAGAGCTGGGCAGAAGCGCGCCTCGGGGCTTCCGCCCGTGCCCCGGTAAATAGCCGCCGTCCGCTGTACCCTCGCTCAGGGTGCGCGGCCGAGACTCTCGCCGCAACGCACCAGGACCTCGGTGCCCGCGGCGCTGTGGTGGCAGAGATCGTCGTCGAGACTGACGGCGCCGGCGCGGAAGACCAGCACCAGGGTTGAGCCGCCAAACTTGAAGTAGCCCTTCTCGGCCATCTTCGCGAAGGGGCCCCGGGCGTGGGTCTGCACGATCCCGGCCACGCCGAAGGCGCCCACTTCGACGAAGGCGCAGCGGCCGTGGGTCTCCAGTTCCAGCATCGTCACCTGCCGCCGATTCTCCGCGAACACGTTCAGGCCCAGCTCCAGGGCCAGCGGATTGACCGAATTCAGCGCCCCGGGGACCCCCCAATCGGCCACCTCGCGACCGGCGGCGGGATAGTGGTAGCGATGGTAGTCAGCCGGACACAACCGGCACACCATCAAGGCCCCGCCGACGAACTCCGCAGCCTCCGCCTCGTGACCCGGCCCCAGCAGGCCGCCGACGGTGAACTCGCGGCCCTTCACCGGGACGCAGGTCGCACCCTCCAGCCGCGGGAAGACCAGCAAGCGGCAGTCGGCCGGCGAGCTCAGGCGCTCCGGCGCCGGATCGAAAGGCCTGGCTCCCTCCCGCAGGCGCCGGTAGAAGAACTCATTGAAGCTCCCGAAGCTCGTCACCGGGTCGCGAAACTCGCTCTCGTCCAAACCCAGTTGCGCGATGGTCCGCTGGATCCGACCCCGCGACAGCCGACGGTCGGCGTACCAGCCCAGCAGCCGACTCCACAACGCCCGGCGGAACAGCAGCCACTGCGACACCCCCCGCAGCGGCGCCGAATAGGCCAGGCGCATCAGCCCATCGCCAAGCACGGTTTCGCGAAAATACTCACCACGGCGGCGGTCGAAAACCTGAGGTCCGGTGGCGGTCATGCAGACTCCTGTAGTCGACGGGTGTTCACCGATGGCTGCTTGCCAGCTCCGGCAATCTGAACCCAAAGGGGCTGCCTTTGCCAACTTCGCTCTCGACGCCAATCGGTCCCTTCCGCCCCCGATTCCTTCACCGCTTCCGAGGCATTTCCTCTTGACGCTGCGGCGTCGGTGACATATGATGCCGTCATCATGAGAACCCTTGTTAGCATTCCTGCGGAACAGCTCGCTGAGCTGGCCGACATTTCGCGGCAGGAGCACATCTCCAGAGCCGAGGCCATCCGCCGGGCTGTGGCGCAGTACCTTGGGGCCCGGAAAGCGGCGGGCAGCACGAACGCTGCGTTCGGGCTCTGGAAGGATCGCGAAACCGACGGCATCGAGTATGAGGATCGGGTTCGGGGGGAGTGGCAGCGCCCGTGAAAGCCGTCGTCGATACCAACATCCTGGTCGACTACCTGCGGGGCGTGCCCGCAGCCCAGAACGAACTGGCGCATTACGCCGCCCCGGTCATCAGCCTCATCACCTGGACGGAGGTCCTCATCGGCGCCCAGACGCCGGACGAGGAGCAGCAACTGCAGGGTTTTCTGAGGCGCTTCGAAACCCATCCGGTTACCCCCCCCATCGCCGAACGTGCCATCGCCATCCGCCGCGAAAGCCGACTACGACTGCCCGATGCCATCATCTGGGCCACGGCTCAGGAACTGAATGTCATCCTGGTCAGCCGGAATACCCGCGACTTCCCCGTGGACCATCCTGGCGTCCGCATCCCGTATCGGTTGTGAATCGCGGCTCACTCTTCACGGCTCGCATCCGTGTTCTTCAAGTGACTACCCTACAAGGTTTTGGCTAACCATAGCTGGCCTTTACCGGCGGCGTAGCTCCGTGATCGCCTGGCCGAGTTGGTGCCGGTGCGCCTCGAGTGGGGCCGGGTCACGGGTGAAGTGCGTCATGTCGACGCTGACACTGTCCGGCACGGTCAGCAGGGCTTCGTAGCGCTGCCGGGCGTTGGCATCCAGCCCGGCGCCCTTCTCGAGCAACAGGCGGCGCAGGATGACGAAGTACTCGTAGTCCTCGATGCCGTCGCGCAGCATCTCCCAGCGGATACTGTCCACCGGCCCCTCGAGCACCGGCGCCGCGGGGCGCCCATCCGCCGCGGCCTCGGGCGGGTAGATGAAGCGGCCATCGCCGTTGCCCCAGGCCTGCTTCGTGCCCTTGGGCGTGCTGTAGCCGCTGACCCAGCCCATCGGGTCAAGGTAGGGGTTCTGCGGCGACTCGGCCTCCGGGTAGGCGCAGCTGCTGGTCCAGTAGTTACTCTCCCAGACGAGGATGCCCTCGATGGCGCGCTCCCAGGTCTGCCACAGCCAGAGGCGCAACTCGGTGCCCGGGTGATCGATGAACAGCGTCGCATAGGGCGCCTTCGGGCCGGTGCATACGTACCACCAGAAGTGCTCACCCGCCTGGCGGCGCGCTGCGGCGCGTTCCGGGTTGAAGTCGGACGAGACCGGGCACCACAGGTTTGGCCCGCCGACCAGGGCCTCCTCAACCTGCTCGGTGAGCATGCGGCGCAGCCCCGGCGCCGCTTGCTTGAGGGTGCGGAAGCCGTTCATGACGAACTCGTAGTCCTTGGTATCCGGCTCATCGAACCAGTAAACGAAGGCCTCCTCCAGCCAGCCCTTTTCGCGCAGATGCGCCTCGAGGCCCGTCAGGTAGACGCCCATGGCAGCCTGGTACTCCGCTGTTGTGCCGCCATACCCCAGCAGTTCCGGTTCGACCCGCGAATGGAAGGTGCCGCCGCCCAGTCCCTGGATCGGCAGGCGGAAGGTGTTGAAGCCGAACTCCTCGACGCCCCGGGTCATGGCCCGGTCCCAGGCTTCCCAGGTGAACTGGGGCCGCAGCGTCGTCACGTCGGTGGGCTCGAAGTCGCCGCCCTGCACCAGCTCCTCGCCCGTTCCCGCGTCGGTCACGCTCAACTCATCGATCCAGACGCAGCCAGTGGCCTCGCCTGCCTCGGACCAGCGCGTCGCCCGCAGCATAAGCCTCGCCGACTCAGCCCCAGCGGGGAAGGCCGTGATGGTGCGCTCCCAGGACTGCCAGCTGCCATCGCCCTCGATCCGGATGTCGTTGTTGCGGCCGCTCATCCACTGTGCGCCGGCGTCGTGATGGTTCAGGGTCACCTGGAACACCTGCCCCGGGGTCTCGGTGCGGTACTTGAAACGGAGGCGCAGCCCCTTCGGCGGAAGCCGCAGGGGCACGGCATACTGCGCTTCGACATTGCCCTGCGTCGAGGTGTCCCGCAGGCGCAGAGACGCGGCTCCGGCGGCTTTCACCTCCGGGTCCCGTACCCCGCCCTGCCAGGTTCCGGTATTCGGCCAGGCAACCGTGAACGGGTCCAGGGGCGCCGGGTTGTAGGGCGAGATGTGATGCTCGCTGAAGTTGCGCCAGTACAGGTCGAGCACCTGCCGACGCTGCGCCGGGTCCTTCACTCCCTGATACCTCCAGACCATTCCGGGATCGAAGCCGAACGCGGTCTCGCAGGTCATGCGCTTGGGCAGATCGAAGCCGTACACGTCGACGCGCACCGGGACCTCGGCCGCATAGCCCGTCGCGGTCAGCGTCAACACCCCGCGGTAGGCGCCGGCCGGCGTGCCGGCGGGGACCTTGACGCGCACCCACAGGGGCTGATTCATCCCCGCCTCAAGGTCGAACGGCTGGCGGATGGGGGGCAGGGGATCCGGCCAATCGGCGACCAGTCCGGCGCCGTCCGTCTTCTGGGTGACCGGGACGTAGCGCACCCTGAGTACCTCCAGGCAACTCGCCGACAGGACCGACTGGCCCGGCCCCTGTAACCCGCCCGGGGTCACCGTCAGGCCGCGCAAGGCGGCCACGGGGCGCAGCACCAGTTGCGCTGCCTCGGCTTCGTTGCCAGCCGCCCGAATCAGCAACGCTTCGCCTTGAGCCGTGGGCACGGGCCGGGTGCGCGGCACCTTCCAGCCGCTGGCCGCCGACCACAGCGCCACCGCCTCGGTGCTGCCCGGCAGTGCTTCGCCGTAGCTCGCGTCGTAGAACTCGGGCACGGACAATTCGGCCTGGGCGGTCCAGGCGATCGCGTTTCCCAGGCTGATGGCCAGCTCCCATTTTCCTGACCCGGGCAGGTTGTAGGGGCAGGTGAGCGCGGTCGGGCCCGGCGCCAGTGTCTGCTTGGCGCCGCCGCAGCGGGTCTCTTTGCCGCCCGTCTGCCGCAGGGTGATGGCCAGCTCGGCGACCACGGCCTGGCCCGTGTCGTTGGTCACTTGCAGCGCCACCGCGTTATCGCTGCCCGGCCGACTGCCGCCCACCGAGAGGATGTCGACACGGAGTCCTGGCGCCGGGCCGTTCGTCTCGATATAGGCAGTCTGGCCACGCCCGGTTAGCGGCGCGCCATCCACGCTGGCCCAGTAGCGGTAGCCATGTACCTGGAACGACCCCGGATCGGAGTCCGCGGCCCCGACCTTGGCTTTGGCAACGGCCTTCAGGCGGACCTGTATGACCGGCGCCGGCAGGAGCGTTGCCGGCACCTCAAAGGCCAGTGTGCCGGTCGCCTCCAGCACCCCGACCGAGAGCCAGGCCTGGCCGTCCCGGCTGACTTCGGCCAGCAGTTGCCCGCCGCTGTACCAGCCAACCGTGATCTCCCCCCGCGCCGCGGTCTGCTGCCGGGCGCCGATCTGGTGCATGTAGACGACCTCGCTGTCGGCGCCGAAGACCCAGCGGTTGGAGTTGAAACCGCAGCGCGCCACGGCCAGCGGCCGACTGTGGTTCAGCCCCGGCCCGCCCAGCGGCGCGCTGAACTCATAGGCGTTGCCCGTGAGCGCTTCCCCCTCGCCCAGCGCTACCTCGCCGCAACGCGCGTGGACCGCCTGCACCGTCACCAGCGAGATCGCGTCAAAGGCCAGGGTCCCACCCACGTGCCATTGCCCGAAGCGCAGCCAGGACTGATCCGGGGTCAGGTCATCCCGGCAGACGAAGGCCGCCGAGTAGCGGGTCCAGTCCAGCGGCGGACAGCCGATATCGCGGTTGCAGAACACCGGGCCGGTCACCGCGGTGCCGCCACTGGCGGTCAGCGAGCGCGCCATGAACGACACTTGGTACAGTCCGCCCGCCCGTAGCGGCACCAGCGGCGAATGCCAGTAGGTGTTGTCTGCGCCACTGCCGGTTACCGTGATATTACGCTCCCCATCGGCAGCGCTGCCTTTCTCCCAGCCCAGCCCGGCCCCCGCCATCGTCCAGGCCGCTGGAGTGGCATCGCCCTGCTCGAAAGAGGCGTTCGGAATGACCACCTGGGCCGCCTGCACCCAGGCCGCCAAGCCCAGCGCTACAGCGGTCAGCACGTGATGTCGCATGCGAGGTTCCTCCACGACTGCGGTTGCGTTCGGCGGCGCCGGCGCGGCGGGCCCGACCACTCCGCCTAAGATACCGCCCGGCCTGAGCGTCGGCGAGCCG
>CAILKC010000933.1 GCA_903834675.1 uncultured Victivallales bacterium
AGCGCCTCGGCGTCAAGCCCGCCCAGAGCGGGGTGGTCAGCCAAGGTTGGGAAACCGCGTCGGGTCAACTGCCGCGCGACGCGCAGTCCGAGCCGTCCACGCAGCCACTCGGGGTCCTGAGCCATGAGCAAGACGGGGCCGCCGCGGCGCAAGTGCCCTTCGATCAGGGCCAGGTCGGCGCCGCCCTTCGCCAGGGCATTGCGACCGACCACCAGCAGGCGGCCAGTGGCCGCCCCATCCCAGGGCGTTGCGGCGACGCCGAGGCTCTTGAGTAAGGCGGCGGTGTCGCCCAGCGGGTCGAGCAGGGCCACTGCGGGGAGCTCTCCTTTGGCGGGTCGGAAGACGCGGAAGGGGAAGCTGTCAGAGTGTCTGGCCTCGCCCATCGAGCACTCGAGTTGGATAACGCCATAGACGTTGTCGGCGGCCAGCGCTGCGGGCAGGGTGAAGTTCAGGGGGAGAAGCCTGGTGGTAGCGGCGGCGAGTTCGCCCTCCTGCCGCCCCTCGGCGATGCGTTTACCGCCCATCTCCACCTGCCAGGTGGCGCGGAAGCGCTGTGGTGCGCGGCTGTCGTTGAGCAGCGCCAGTTGCTTCGCGACCTTCTCGCCGGTGCGGTAGTGGTGGGTCTTGTCGACGAAGTCGGGCGCGCCGCCGATCCAGGCCAGGGTTGGCTGGTTGGCGGACGAGAGGGCCTCCGACACCGGGGTGGGGATCATGCCTTCCGGCTGGAGGAAGTGCGCGATGTCAGCATCGGCGCTGGCACGCCAGGTGCCCCGCAGGCCGGGCGCGAACGCGGGCATGGTCACGGCCGGACGCGGCTTGAGACCCATGGCCACGGCGGCGGGGCCGGAGTCCTTCTGCCATCCCTGGTTCGACCACGGCACCATGCCGCCGGTGACACCCCAGGTACGCCAGGCACGCCAGGTGTGGCGCGCGAACCGTGCCTGGAGCTGCAGGTAGCCGGGGTGCAACTGCTCCGCGTCGATGGGGTGCCAGGTGCGCCAGAGTTGCTCCTTCTCGAACGTGGCCGCGAGGGTGGCGCGGTAGGCCGGGGTTTCGGTGCGGTAGGCGTCCGCGCCCTGGTAGATGGCGCAGAACTCCGAGTACAGCGGTTCGCTGGTCGAGGCCTGGCCGTAGCCTTGACGACCGCGGTGGAAGGAGGTGTAGAGAGGCGTGCCGAACTCGACCATCAGCAGCGGCATATCGCCGTCGGTAACCCAGCGCGAGGGCCATTCCTCGCGCTCTTGCAGAGCGGTGAGGCAGAGGTAGGTGTTGGCGGTGTAGATGTCGCCGACCGGGCCGCCTGCATGCAGCAGCACCGGCCGGCTCGGGTCGACCTGCTTGATCATTGCCACCGCCTCCTCGCCGAAGGCGGCATTGCGGCGCCACTGGGGATCGTCGATCCAGGCCCGGCTCTTGGCGCCGATCAGCTCGGGATTCTGGTCCTGGCCATGTCCGAAACGGTTGGCGCCGGTGGCCCAGGCCACCACCGACGGATGGTTGCGCAACGCCTTGAGCTGGGGCGTCATGCGCTTCTGCCATCCTTCCTTCACCCCCGGCTTGTTCCACTCGCCCAGCAGGCGACCCTGGCACAGGGCGGGGCAGATGACGAGGAAGCCGAGGCGGTCGGCCTCGATGCACCAGAGGTCGTCGAACTCGGGCCGGCCCCGCTCGTCCCGGTCCCAGGGCCAGAGTTCGATAGCGTTGAAGCCGTTGGCGCGGAGCCCGGCAAAGAACGCGGCCATCAGCGCGCGGTTGCCGTTGACCAGTGCCTCCGCGTTGACGTGCGTGGGCCGGAGGCGTATCTCCTTTTCATTCAGCAGGAAGCGTTTGCCATCGAGGCGGAACTCGCGGACGCCGAAGGGCTCCAGCAGCGCATCGTCGAGGCCGGGCCCCCGAGCGGTGAGTTCGAGGGTGTAGAGGTTGGGCGTGTCGGTATCCCACAGCCGCGGCTCGGCCCAGTTCCAGGTGGTGGCGAGGGTGCCGATACCAGCGCTGGCGGCGAGGTTCGCGCTGAACCGCTGGGCCACCGCTCCCTGGGCGTCGCGCACCACGGCGCTCAAGGCGACGGTCCCCGCCGTCGCCAGTCCGGCGTAGTCCAGTTCGAGCGCGAGGCTGTGTTCGCGTACGGAGGTGCGGATACCGCAGTTTGTGAGATAGGCGCCGGCCGGCCGGCTGGAGAGCTGCGCGTCGCCAATCACGCCGCGGGTGCCCAGAGTCGCAGTCTCCTTGATGACCTGGCCCTCGCCCGTGCCCATGAAACGGGTGACCTCAGCGGCATCGGTCACCGCCACCAGCTTGAGGCGCAGGCGGTGGGTCTGCCCGGGGCGGATTGCCGTGGTGAGATCGACCTCGCCACCGGGCCAGGCTATGCGCCCGACCTCCCGGCCGTCGATGAACACCGCGGCATCGGTCGAAACGCGCTGGAGGTCGAGCAGGATGGCACGTCCAGACCAGGCCGCCGGAATCGTCAGATCGCGCTCGTACCAAGCGGCCGGGGTTTCGCCGTCGAAGCCATCCCAGGACGGGCCACTGGCTCGAGTTACCCCCTCGAACGCGCCCCAGGCCCGCCAACTGCCGGGCACCCGGACCCAGCCCCAGCCGGTGTTCTGCGGGGTGACCACCGCGGGACCGAGAGCGGGCTGGAAACGCCAGAGCCCGTTGAGGCAGATGCTGGCACGACGCGGCCCCCGTTCCTCGAGCGGCTCCTGGCCCCAGGTCAACAACTGACCGGCGGGCAGGCGGCTATCGATGCCTTCGCCACGTTTGGCGAGCAGTTCCACGCGCAGGCCCCGCAGCTCCCATTCGCCCACCGCTTCGAAGATGGCCGGCGAGATTTTCACCCTTGCCGCTCCGACCGGGATGGGCACATCCTGCTCGCCCGCGACCCAGCCCTCGGTGGGCTTCTGCCAATTGCCCGCGACGAGGTGGATGACCTTGTCGTCAGGGCCGAGGAACGTGAGGGCGATGCGGGCGTCGTTCCAGCTTTCCCGCCCGGGAGCGAGGGCTCTCACCTGCACCTGGTAGGTGAAGCGCAGGACACTCCAGGCGGGATCGAGCACAAGCTCCTGCGTGGCGGAGGTCGAGGACGGCGCCGTCGTCTTTAGCGCCAGCGTGGTGGTGTCCCCCTCGGTTACGATCGTCACGCCGGTATCGGCCAAACGCCATCCCGCCGGGCGCCCAGACGCGTCGAGCGCCTTGAAGTCGCCGTTGGTGATGAGCGATGCCCTCGCTGCAAGACCCTCGCCCGCGGCGGCGGCGCGGGCGGCAAACCCACCCAGCAGCAGAGCGGCAGCGAGAGCGGAAGCGATGCGCATACGGCGTGTTCTCATGGTGACTCCAGGGAGTGGTTGTGAGCGCGTCGCGCCACCGTATACTCAGGAACTGGCGCCTGCATTCGCTTGCCGCCGGGGATCACCCCAGTCGGCGCAGGAAGTCTGTGGCCAGGCGGGCGAGTTGTGTTTTCAGGGCCATGGAAGGGAAGTTGTGGGTGGCGTTGGGGATCTCCAGAAACTCGATGGGCAGCTTCTTCTCGCGAGCGTAGTCGCCGAAGTAGGCGAGGGCAGCCGGGGCATCGGGGTCGGCGGTGCCGTAGACCATCAAGGCCGGCAGGTCGGAGCGCAGATTGGCCAGGTGCTTCTTGGGCGGCTCTTTGGCCTGGCCGCGGCTTTCGGTGGCGGTGGCCTTGGCCGTACGCCCGAGCCCGGCGGCTGCAGGCGGGGCGGGTGGGGCACCGGCGCCCTCTTTGCGGCGGTTCTGGCCCTTTTTCAGAAAGTGTCCGAAGAGCACATTGGCGACCTGGCGGAGGTGAAGGTCTCCGCGGCAGAGTCGGCGCCAGGTTTCTCCGTGCAAGGCCTTGCGCAGGTAGACGCCGCCGTAGTGCCAGGTGCGGTGCAGGTCGCGGCCGAAGGCATCGCCGTCGGAGAATGGGTAGACGCTGAGCAGGATCAGGCCGCGGGCGAGCGGCAGACGCGGCAGGGTGCCGATGGTCACATTGCCGCCCGAACAGAGGCCGATGTAGACCAGGCGTTTGACGCCGCGGCTGGCCAGCCAGGCCGAGGCCGCCACCAGGTCGTCGGCCATGGTGACGAGGCTGCTCTCCAGGCCCTCGCCGCCGCTCTCGCCGCGCCCGCGGAAGTCGAAGCGTAAGGTGGCATAGCCCGCGGCGGCCAACTCGCGGCCAAGGAAGGTAAGGACGCCGTGCGGGCCGCTGCGGTAGCCGCTCCAGCCATGCACCAGCACGACGCCGGTGGGGCACGGCTCGGCGGGCAGGGCCAGGTTGCCGCAGACGAGGGCGCCGCCGACGGTCAGGGTGACGACTTCCTCGATCACGTCCGGGGCCAGGTCGAGGCGTGGTTCAAGCCTTGCGGTCAGATCATTTTCCATGGGGCAACCCCGGGGGCTGTGGTGTCGGCGCGGCCAGGCGGTCTTTGCCGTCATCGGGAGGCACAAAGCGGTAGGCGAACCGGCCCAGTCGTCGCATGGCCTCCTGGGCGGGGGCGGCGGTGAGGGTATCGGTGAAACCGCGCTGGGTGCCGGGGGGGATTTCCAGGATAGCTTCCTGTCCGGCCTGGCTCAAGCGCGCCAGGACCTCGCGGTGCGACTCTTCGGCCAGGGTCCCGAGGTTCGCTTCAGGCAGGAGCATAAGCACGGGGCAGTGGATGGCGGCGGCTTGCAGCACCACGCTGCGCTGGGCCATCCAGGCCAATTGAGCGGCTGGCTCGCGGTTGCAGAACGACTCCCAGTCCGGCCAGCGGTTCTCGCGGCGGGCCAGGCGGTTCCAGTACTCTCGGAAGGGGTCCAGCCGCTCGGCCTCGGCGACGGCCACACAGGCGGGCAGGGCGGAGCGGGTGGCTGCGAGCAGGGCACTGGTGGCGCCGCGACCGAGGCCGAGCAGGGCGCAGGAGTGGGGCCGGACGACGGGCAATCCGGCGGCGCCCTGCATGGCGGTGAGAACGTCGGTACACTCGCCGGCCAGGTCTGCCGCGAGGCCCTCGCTGCGGTATGAGGTCAGGCTGGGGATGTCCGGAGCCGTCAGGCGCTGGCCGCGCAGGCCTGGCGCCATCACGGCGTAACCCTTACGGCACTGCTCACTCAGCCAGGCAATCTCGTCGGTGCAGATGCCGTCCTGGCCGCGATGCACATAGACCAGGAGCGGAAAGCTGTGCCCCGGCGGGATGGACTGCGGGACCATGAGCAGGCCATACTGCGCCCCGGCGTCCGTGGTCCAGGTGACCACAAAGGCAGTCACCAGGTACAGGTCCCGCCCCTCGACCTGATGCAGCGGCTTCAGGCGCCCGTCGCGCAGCGCGGGCCAGGTCGGCGCGGGCAGGGCCTGGATGCCGTTCAGGGCTTTTCTGCCCGCGGCCCAGGCTGCCGCCGCGGTGTCTCTGGCGTCCTTCGCCGCGGCTGTGCGGCCGTCGAACCAGCACTGCAGGGCCGCGGCGCAGTCCAGGGCCCCCAGCAGCGGCTGGCGCAGCGCCTCGACCAGGGGCCGCTCGCTCTCGTGGATGCTGTCTGGCGACTGCCAGGCCAGCCCTTCGAGCCCGGTTCGAACCGAGTCCTGCGCCGCCAATGGGAGCAGGCCGAACGCCAGGCATAGGCAAAGAACCCGGCTGTGGCCGGAGAGGCCAGAGGCTGAGGCGCCGCGGCGGCGCGGGGATTTCGCCTGGGGGCTCACGGCGAGCGAGCCTCCGGCGGGCTGGCCGGTCCGTGCAGCGCTTCGATAAAGGCCAGCACTGCGTCCTGGACCGCATCAGACTCGTAGTACTCGAGTTGGCCCCAGAAGGGCTTATCACGCACGACCTCGGCCCGGCCCGGGGCTGGCGCCGCCGCGCGCTCGGTCAGCGATTTCCAAGCCGGCGGAAAGGTCTTCGATCCCGAGACACGCAGCACTTGCAGCGGGCAGTCCGGGCTCAGGCTTGCCAGGCGGGAGGCCAAGCTCTCGGGACGCAGCTCGGTGGCCAAGCGGGCGCTGACCTCGAAACCGCCAAAGTCGACCGTCTCGCCGCGGCTCCAGCGCGCGGCACTGTCGTCGGCGCCGGCGTGGGTGCCGGAGACGACCTGTTTGAGGCGCTCACGGCGGTCCAGGTCCCGCAGGCATTCTTCGCCTGAGAGCACGGGCTCCACCAGGGCCACGGCTCGGGCGCCGCGGTGGGTGGCCGCGTGCAGCGCCTGGAAGGCGCCCAGGCGGACGCCGACGGCCACCCAGGCGCCGACTGCGGTCTGGGTTTGGGCAAAAGCGCCCGCGGCGACGGCGTCGTCCTGCCAATCCTGCCAGGTAGCGGCGGCGTGGGTGCCGGCGCTCTCGCCGGTGCCGCTGAGATCGAAGCGCAAGGTGGTGAAGCCGCGCTCGGCACAAGCGCGCGCCAGGCGCACCAGCACTCGGAAGGCGCTCCTTTTCTCCTCACCGAAGGCATCGTAGAGCACGACTGCCAGCGCTCGCGGGCGGGC
Source organism: uncultured Victivallales bacterium (assembly GCA_903834675.1). The sequence continues at coordinate 6,451 of CAILKC010000933.1, forward strand.
TGGCCGGAAGACCGTTCCGTACAGCCGTCGCGACCCGACAGTCAGATAGCCACTGGTCTGCGTCTGACCCATGCACGCACTCCCGGCGGGACGGTGCCCGCGGCTCTCGACCGGCACTTTTCGGCGCTTTCCGGCGCTCTACTTCACCGGCACGAACGCCAGGTAATCGAGGTTCATTCCCCGGCCGTCGGGGTTGGTGATGGCAATGACGTGTTCGCCGGCGGTCAGCGGGATATTGACCCGCTGGCTCTTATCATCGCGGAAGCACTGGTGTGCCCAATCGCTCTGGGTAGGACTGCCGAAACCCCCGGTGGCGCCGAAGACGGTGTGACTCACGACGGCGCCGTCGAGGCTGAGGTCGCGGGCCGCGCTGCTGGGCGCACAGTAGCGCAGCACCAGCCAGTACTTGCCTGCGGTGGGGACGCTGAGCTTCCAGGTCAGCACGTGGTTCTTGCTGTCCCAGTGCGAGATGGCCTGCCCCACGGCGCCGAGTTTGTCCGCGCGCATTTGCACCTGCCCGCCGGTCTGTTCGGCAAAGGCTTCCGCCTGGACCAGCGGCACCTCGGTCAGCGGCAACTCCTCGCTGCGGAAAGCGGCGCTGGCGGTGATGGCGAGCTCGCCGCCGAGGGTAGCGCTGAGGCTGTGCTGTTTACCGCCGTAGAGCAGGGCCGGCGCCTGCTTGAGCGCCACCGTGAAGCTGGCCTCGGCCATCTGTCCCGGTTCGGCGCGCAGTTCGACCGTCTCGGGGGTGACGGTCAGCCCTTCGTCGGCAGTAAAGGTCACCGGCCCCGCCGCCGCCAGGCCGGGAGGCGCGGACAGTGTCACCGTCATCGGCACCGGCTGACCGATGAGCAGGGTTGTGGTGGGGCTGTTGAGCCAGAGGGCCGGACCGGTCTGGCTCAGGAAGGTGCCCAGCATGGGCGTCTGGTGGTAGCCCATCGCATTGTGCGCCACGTCGGCTCGGTAGATCGGGTCCTGGAGCAGGCAGACGCGCCGGTCGGTCGCCGGAATCGTGGTGGTGTAAACCCGCAACTCACCCTTGACCGAGGTCACCAGCTCTTCCCGCCAATCGCCGCCGACGTCCGCCCAGAAGCTCTGCGAGCCCTCCACATCCTGGGCCACGGCGGCGCCTTTGTACTTGCGGATGACGCGGCCGGTGACCACTTCGCGCTGTGAATCGGCGTCCCAGTACACGGCGCAGGCGGAGGGGACCTTTTCATCACGCGCCAGGATGTCGCCCTTGCAGGAGAGCAGCCAGCGCGGCGGGTTGCCGCCGTAGTTCTTGCCGTCGGGGTCGCCCTTGCCATCTTCCGCGGCCCAGACCTCGATCCCGGGCACGGTGGGGTCGATGTCCGCCGCCAGGCCGGAGCCGACGTGCCGGGTCGGTTCCGGCAAGCCCCAGATGATCTTGCCGGTCAGGGCGTCGACCAGGCAGAGGCCGTTGCGCTTCTGGGCCGGTTCGATGTGGTAGAAAATCTCGAGGCCGGGGCGGCTCGGATCGAGGTCTCCCAGGAAGCAGCGGTCCGGGTGTCCGAGGCCGGTGGACCAGAGGCCCTTGCCATCGTCGTCAAGCAGGCAGGACCCCAGCAGCACCTCGTCGCGCCCATCGGCGTCGACATCGCCGCAGTGCATCAGGTGCGCCCCCTGGCCCGCCCAGCTCGGCCGCCGCGTTTCCTCGCGGTTGTCCCAGGCCCAGAGTTCCCGCAGGGCGCCGTCATGGTACTGGTAGGCGATGACCTTCATGACCGTGTAGGTGCCGCGGGCGACCAGCAGGCAGGGCGTCTTGCCATCCAGGTAGGCGATACCCAACTGGTTGCGCGAAGCGTAGTTGTAGCCACTCGCACCACTGCCATAGTCGGTCCTCTCAATCCACGGTATCCGAGTCTCTTCCTTGCCGGTTTCGCCATCGAGGATACTGAGGTACTCCGGCCCGCTGGTAACGCGGCCATCGGGATCGCGCGGATCGCCCTCGCTGGTCTTGGCGGCCACTTCCGCTTTGCCGTCGCCGTCGAAGTCGAAGACGAGGTAGGGCGAGTACCAGATGCCGCGTTCGATGCCCCAGCCCAAATCGTAACGCCAGAGGAAGCGGCCGTCGCCGGTGTAGGCCTCGAGGGTGTAGGTATCGGGGCTCTTCTCCCAGTAGCTGGAGGCGGGATCGATGTTCTCCCCGGGTTGCTTGATGACATAGTCGAGTCGGCCATCGCCATCGAGGTCGCCCAGGCCGACCTTCTGAAAGGTGGTGTCGCCCTGCAGCTTGAAGGACTGGTAGCTCTTCACTTCAGCCTTGGCAGGCAACGCTGCGGTCTCGGAGGCCGCCAGTTCCTGGCCGTCCAGCACTGGCCTGACGAACCAGGTGTTGTCCTGGTCCAGCGGCGCCTTGGCATCGACGAAATCGGTAGTCCGGGTGAGGGGCTTGTCGTTGAGCTTCAGTGGGGTCGCCCCAGCGCTGCTGCGATAGAGGTTAAAGGCGAGGGAGGCGGGGTCGGAGGCGAGCCAGCGCCAGCCGAGGTAGACCTTGCCGCCCGCGACGGGCATGGCCAGCAGGCCGCGGTTCAGCTTCTCCTCGACGCGGGTGGTGGCGTAGCCGGTCACCTTGGCCTTGGGCCGGGCCACCGGGGCGGGCGACAGCGTGATCGTATCGAGGTAGCTCGAACCCGGACTGTTGCGGTCGGCGTAGCGATCATCGGCCCAGAATTCGAAGGCGCCCGTGGCGATTTCGAAGCGGCCCAGATGGCCGCCCATTTCGGCCAGGCGTTGCCAGTCCTTGCCGTCCAGCGAGATCGCCGGGTCGCGGCCGTACTTGAGGTCGATGAAGTAGGCGCCCGGCGGGATGCCGGTCAGGCGCAGGTGCAGGACGGGCGCGCCCTCCTCGGGCGTGGCCCGGTCGGTCCGCACCTGCGGCGATTGCAGCACCACGCCGCCGGACCACTTCGCCATGGCGTCTTTGTCCGTGCTCCAGATATTCCACTTATCCAGAGCGCTGGTGTTGCTGGCCATGGCCTCTTGATTGACCACGGCCGTCTCCGCCTCGAACACCAGCGGCTGGGCCCCGACGTGCAGGGCCAGAACCAGTAGCCCACTGCTCAGCGTTGCCATTCTCACGATGCACCTCCCGTGCGCTTGCCTGGTCTAGCCTCACAACTCCGCAAAACGCGGGCCGCCGATGGCCTGTTCGAGTAGAGCCGCGGTCTGCAGCAGGATGACCTCGCCCAGAGCCGGGCCGAGAATCTGCACCCCCAGCGGCAGACCCGAGGTCGAGTGCCCGCACGGCACGCTGATGCCCGGGATGCCGGCCAGGTTGGCCGAGATGGTGTAGATGTCGGAGAGGTACATTTCCAGGGGCGAGCTCATCTGGCCGACCCGGAAGGCCGACGTCGGCGCCACCGGCGCCAGCATCACATCGCAGGCGGCGAAGGCCCGCTCAAAGTCAGCGCGGATGAGGGTGCGCGCCTGCTGGGCCCGGCGATAGTAGGCATCGTAGTAACCGCTGCTCAAGACGTAGGTGCCCAGGATGATGCGGCGTTTGACTTCCGTCCCGAAGCCGCCGGCGCGGCTGCGGCGGTAGAGCTCCGGCAGTCCTTCCGCCTCAGCCTGCGCGTCGCGGAAACCGTAGCGGATGCCATCGAAGCGCGCCAGGTTGGCGCTGGCCTCCGCCGTGGCAATGATGTAGTACGAGGCAATCGCGTAACGGGTCCGCGGCAGGGACACGTTCACCACCGTCGCCCCCATCTCCCGCAGCCGGGCAGCCGCGGTTTCGACCGCACCCCGGACTTCGGCGGAGAGGCCGTCCACCTCAAAGTACTCGAGCGGCAGGCCCACGCGCAGGCCCTTGGCCGTGGCCTGGCTCAGGCTGGCCTCGTAAGCCGGCGGCGGCTCGGGCCAGGAGGTGGCATCGTGCTCATCCGGACCGGCAATCAGGTCGAGCACGATGGCGGCATCGCGCACATCGCGGGTGATGGGTCCGATCTGGTCCAGCGACGAGGCATAGGCCACCAGGCCATAGCGCGAGACCCGCCCGTAGGTAGGCTTCAGCCCAACCACGCCGCAGAACGCCGCGGGTTGGCGGATTGAGCCGCCGGTATCTGAGCCCAGGGCGGCGACCGCTTCGCGGGCGGCGACGGCCGCCGCCGAACCACCGCTCGAACCGCCTGGCACATGGGCCGGGTTCCAGGGGTTGGCCGTACGCTGGAAGCCGCTGTTCTCCGTGGACGAGCCCATGGCGAACTCGTCCATGTTGGTCCGGCCGGCCGGGATGAGCCCCGCGGCCCGAAGCCGCGCCACCACCGTGGCGTCGTAGACCGCCGTGTAGCCCGACAAGATGTGCGAGGCGCAGGTGCAGGGCTGTCCCTCGACGCTGAGGTTGTCCTTGATCGCCAGGGGAATGCCGTCAAAACGGCTGAGGGGCCGCCCGTCGCGTCGGCGCTGGTCGGCGGCGTCGGCGGCAGTCCGTACCGCCTCGTCATCGGTATGCAGAAAGGCTTGGATGCCAGGGTCCAGGCGCTGCCGCCGGGCAATAAGGGCGTCGCAGAGGTCGCGGCAGGTCAACTCGCCCAGGCCCAGCGCCGTGGCGGCGGCAGACAGCGTGAGATCGGTGGGGGCGACCATGGTCAGGACGCCTCCTCGAGGACCACGGGGACGCGCACCCCGGTGCCCCCCACCACGGCCGGCGCGTTGGCCAGCACCCGCTCGCGCTGCAAGGATTGCCCAGAGGCCTCGTCCTCCCGCATGACATTGGCGCGTGGCCTGGCGTGGGCGGTCGGCTCAACCCCCTCGACGTCGAGCTCGCGGAGCTGGTCCACGTAGCCCAGAATGTCATCCAACTCGGACTGAAAACGCGCCACTTCCGCGTCGGTCAGTTCGAGGCGGGCCAGAGCGGCGATGTAGCGCACGTCCACCTGCGCCAGGTCGGGTTGCGGTGCCACGTCTAGCTGTCCTTGTTAAGTCTGCCGGCTGCCTGCCGGGTTGGGTCTGATTTCGGGGCTTGACCGGGCGGCGGTAATGTGTCTCCGCGGTCGGGGGAAAACAACCGCTCCCGCCGGGGTGCACAGGGCTGTTTCTTCTTCCGGGTGGTAGGCACGCTGGAGCCGGCGGTCCGCACCGGCCCTGCCGGGGCTTCCGCCGTACATGGGGATACCGCGAACCCGCCCGCAAGGGGCTGGGCATCGCGGGCTCCAGGGCCGCACAGCGCACGATAACGCAATCCCCTGGAGCCGGCGGTCTCCGCCGTATCCCCTGGAGCCGTATCCCCTGGAGCCGGCGGTCTCCGCCGTATCCCCTGGAGCCGTATCCCCTGGAGCCGGCGGTCTCCGCCGTA
>CAILKC010000934.1 GCA_903834675.1 uncultured Victivallales bacterium
CACCCACTTCGCAGGACGCGCCGTTCCCGTGCAGGTCTGCCTGCTCCCCGGCGCCCCGGAGCTGTGACAGGAGCCGCCGGACCCGCGAAACGACCGGCGTTCAACTTGCGAGTCCCCGTGCGTAACTTCCTGAGGTCTGGATACCGACCCCGACCCCGATGAGAAGCGGGCGCAGACCGCAAGTCTCATTCTGGTATGTCCGGCCCCACCCTGAACCCTGAACCCTGAATCCACGGAACTGACCTTCTCCCACGGCGGAGAGCGGTCGTTGCCGTGGGGGCGGGTAAGGCTATGTTCTGCGCATGTTTCATTCCATGCTCCTGTTTGGCTGGACCCTGATGCACGTCTACGCTTTCGGGCGGGCGGCGACGATTCCGGCGCTGACCCGGCGGGTACCCCGAAGGGTTCTGTTTGCGGTCGGACTTGTTCTCTGGGCGAGCTTTCTACTGCTGCGCTGGGCCGAACGCGCCCCGGGCGGCCTGCCGACGCGGCTGCTGGAACTCGCCCTGATGGACTGGCTGGCTGCTCTCTTCCTGGTGTGTACGGCCTTGCTGGCGGCCGACCTGGTCACCGGCTTTGGGTACCTCTGGCCGAAGCAGGCCGCTGCCGTGCGCGGCTGGGCTCTCGTGGTCGGCGGCGGCTTGTCCTTGGTTGCCATGGCGCAGGGTCTGCGCCCCCCTGTCGTGGAGCGCTACGAGGTACGCCTGCCCGGTCTGCCGGCGGAGCGGGATGGGACCGTGGTGGTCGCCATGGGTGACCTGCACCTGGGCAGTCAACTCGGCGAACGCTGGCTGCGGGCGCGGGTCGAGCAAGTCAAGGCGGAATCCCCCGACCTGGTGGTGTTGCTCGGTGATGTGGTGGAGGGCCATGGCGAGCCCCAGGGCGATCTTCTGTCTGCTCTCCGCGGCCTCTCGGCGCCGCTGGGGCTGTGGGCAGTCGCGGGCAACCACGAAGCGCACGGCGGTGACGACACGGCAGCACGCCTGCTCGAGGCGGCCGGCTTTCAGCTTCTCGACGACCGCTGGGCGGAGGTCTGCCCCGGTCTGGTGGTGGCGGGGGTGAGTGCCAGCCACGCCTGGGGACGCCCCGAGGAGAACCGCGCCGCGGTGGCGCAGGCTCTCGCCGGGCGACCGCCGGGCGCGGTCCTCCTGCTCTCACACCTGCCCCGAAACACGGCGGAGGCCGCGGCCGCAGGCGTCGGACTCATGCTCTGCGGCCACACCCACGGCGGCCAGATCTGGCCGTTCGGCTATCTCGTGCGCTGGTCAAATCCGCTACTGGCAGGACGATACGATATCGGCAACCTGGCCGTCATCATCAGCCGCGGCGCCGGAACCTGGGGCCCACGCATGCGCCTCTGGCAGCGGGGCGAAATCCTGCGCGTCACCCTCCGTCGGTAGCCGTATCACCCGTTACAGCGGAAGTCCCGCCCTCCGGCATGACGCCCCGCCGACCTCCACGCCCTGCGGGCGGAGCGGAGGGGCCGGGCTGGCGTCTCTTCACGGGGCGAAGAGTTCCACCTCGCGCACCCAGAGCAGGCCCGGCCGTGAGGCGGGACCCTTTCCCGCCGGTTGCAGCAGGCGGACCCGGTCTGTGGTCTGCGGCTGGTCGAGCTTCAGTTCACTCTGCGGTACGGGGCGCTGGGAGGTGAGCGTGGCCACCGTCTTCCAGTCCTGGCCCTGGGGGACCTGGAGCCGGATTTCCTGCGAGGTTCGCGGCACTCTATCATCCAGAGACCAATAGAGGCTGGCGCGGCCCAGGGTCACGGGCGCCGGGAACTTCAGCTCGATCCAATGCTCTTTGCCGTCATCCGCGGAAGCCCAGGCCTCCTTGGTCCAGTGCAAGCCCTCGCCTTGGATGATGCCGTCATTGACCGGGCCAGGCCCGTAACCATTGAAACTGCTGTCCACACTGGCTTGCGCCTGGCGGGCAAGATTGCCCTTGCGGCGGGCGTCTTCCAGCAGTGCCACATCGTCAAACCAGACCTTGCCGCTGCGGTTGCGCAGGAGCAGGTTGACGGAGAGGCCGCGGACGGGCTTGGCCGGCTCGATATAGAGCTCGCCGAGTTGCCAGTCGGTGGTTCCGGTCTTGAAGTCGAACGTCTGGCCGTAGAGTTTCGTGCCATCCGTGTAGTAGAGGTCGACATAGAGCGAGTAATCCTTGCTGGGCTGGCCTTCGACGTTTTCCGCTTTCGAGGAAGCTTGTACCAAGATCGGGCCTGGCACTTGCTGATTCAGGACGACGCTTTGGTAGGCCTGGCTATCGGTCCGGCCGGGGTTCTCCAAGCGCAGCGCGTTCTTGCCGCTGCGGGCAACTGCGGTATCCACCCCCGACGGGGGCTTGAGGCTCGCCCAGGGCGTCGCGCCCGTTTCGAAGCCGCCGTTCTTGAGCAGGTTAGCGGCCGGCGGGATGTAGAGGATCACCTGCCGGGCCTGGGCGCTGTCTCCGCCGGAGGTAGCCAGCACGGCTAACTCCAGTGGTCCGGCGACGGCCGGTCCCGTGGGCGTAACCACAGCTTCGGTAAGGACCATGGCTCCCGCCGACACCGGCTGCGGTGCGGGCGCCGTCACCTGCCAGCCCTCGGGCGCGACCACCTGGAAGCTGACCGTAGCCGGCAGCAGGTGATTGTTGCGGACGCTGAGCCCCAGTCGCGCGGCAGCGGTTTCGGGGTTCATGCCCCGGTTCGTGAGGGTCAGTTCCAGCGGCGCCAGGACGGTGATGCGGTGGGAGGTGCTGATCGTGGCTTCCTCTCCCGGCTTACCCACGTGCAAGCGGCCGTTAACGGCAAAGCTCTCGCCGGGCTTGGCGTTCCGGGGCAGGCTGAGCGTCGCGCCGCTGGCGGTAGCGCTGAGGGCGACCTCCGCGGAAAGGAGCTCAGTGCGTACTGGCACGCCGGGCGTCGCGGGCGCGGCGAAGGCCAGAGCGACGGGGTCTCCGGGGGCCGCCGCGGTGGGGCCGACGATGGCCGGAGCGGCGAGGCCATAGCTCGCCATCACGACCTGAGCCAGATGGCCGTCGAGAGTCTCCAGATCACGCAGCACGCGCCGACAGCCCTTTTCCGCCTTCTCCGCGGCGATCATCGTGCGCAACTGCCCACTGGCGCGGCAGATGGCCGCCAGCTCCCGGCGCGCTGGGTCCCCCGCCAACTGCGCCGTGATGGGCCGCAGCGCGACCAGCGCCGCCCGCATCTTGCCCACCTCCGCCTCGATCCGCGGGGCCAGCGCCGGGGGCTGCGGCTCGTACCATTGCCCGAACTCGGGATCGATGACGTACTCGGTCCGGTTTGCGTCAGAGAGAGAAACCCTGGCGAGGCGCAGACTACCGGTGGCCTTGCCAAGCAGCACTGGCGTGAGTTCAAGGCTGCGCAAGGCCTGCTCGGAACGGATCTCAAACTCGACATCCTTGAAGTCGTAGGTGCCACCGGGCAGGTCGAATTCCAGCTTCTGGTAGTGGGTGTAACTCGGGGTTACCCAGGCCAGGTTGCAGCGGACGAGAGCGGACTTCTCCGCGAGGTTATCTGCCGCGATGCGCACCACGAGTTTGAGGGGGGTCGGGGCGGACTGGAAGAGCATCGCCCACTGGTGCATGCTGCCGCCGGGTTTGAAGGCCAGGCAGACCCGTTCGCCGAGCGTGGCGCGCTCGTAGGTCGGACCAGCCGGACGCCAATGCACGGCGATGGCCGGCTTGGCCGCGTCTACCTGCCGCTGCACGACGCCGCGGTCCAGCGCCTCGAGGCTCTGCGCCAGGCGCCACTGGGCCGCGGTGGTCGCGCTGGCCAACTGGATTGCCAGCACGCCATCGGCGGGCGCCTCCAGATCCAAGCTCAGAGTGCCGCCCTGGGCGCGCGCCTCCAGGGAGCGACCCGAGACCAGATCCTGCGCCTTGGTGAGGTTCGGATCGAGCCCGAGCCGCTTGGCATCGACGGTGATCGTGGTCTGCTGCGGCCGACTGTCCTCGTTGAGCACCGTCAGCCAGACGATGCCGAGTGGGTCGGGACCGAAGCGCTCGATGTAGACCCTGGGGTTCGAGCTGCGCGCGTCGGTGATCGGCTCCCAGCCTGCCATGGCCAGGTTGCGACAGAGGGGCTCATACTGGCGGAACAGGTCGCGGTCGCGCTCGTAGTAGCGCGGGTGGTTCCAGTACTGCCCGCCCGGCCCCAGGCCGCTCGGCGGCCAGTCAAAGAAGCCGGGGTATACGCCATAAGCCAGGCAGCGCTTCATGAACAGCTCCATCTCCGGCCGACCGATGCGCTGCTCGTAGTTGCCCTTGAGCAGCGTCAGGAAGGGCTTGTGGTAGATGACCGTGCGGATGTAGTTGAACTCCGCGCGAGAGATGATCAGCCCTGTTTCGGCGCCGAGGATATCCAGCCAGGGGACGACGTAGAAGCTGTCGCCCAGGCCGCCGTTCATCATCGTGATCTGGCCTAGGGGCCGCAGCCGTTCCGCCGTGCCTCGGGCGAACTCCACCGACGAGTAGAAGTTGTTGATGAAGGGTTTGCCGTTGACCGGGTCCCAGAGCACGGGCGCGGCGTGCGTCTTGAAGTGTTCGGGGTCGTAATTCAGCCCCGAGGTCAGGCCGTCGTAGTAGAATCCGTCCAGCCCGCCGCCGTTCTTCTTCTTCGCCTCCTGCTCGGTACGAGTGGCGGTGTTCTGGATGAGGAAATTGCCCCAGGGCAGGTCGGGGTCGAGGTTGAACTGGGCAATGAGGTGGGCGTAGACCGCCCACTTCTCGACCGCCAGCGTGCCGTCCGGCCGGCGTGTGCCGACCTGCTCGTAGAGGTTGTCCAGCTTGGTAATGTCCTTGAAGGACTTGTTGATGGCCGCGATCTGGTCGGCCAGCGGCGGCAGCGGGTCTTTCTCAGGGTCGTAGGGTGGCGGCAGGGTGCCCCACATTCCGGCGTGAGTGTAGTAGATGGTCGAGAGCACATCGATCTTGTCGTCATAACCGACTTCCGGGGCGCCCTCCTGCAAGGCGAACCAGAACTCGTTGGCATTGTCGATCTCCGACAGCCGGTTGAAGGCCATCCACTGCCCCTGCTGGCGGATCCAGACCTTGAACAGCTCCGGGTAAAGCGCGTAGTAGGTCGCCAGCGCGCTGCGCATGCCCCAGGCGGGGTCGCACTCATACAGGTCAAAGGCGAAGCTGACCGCGTTCGGCCTGGCGCTCGCGGAGGTGAGGGCGAAGTCATAGGTCAGGTCAAGGCGCTTGGCAGGGCCGTCGTAGGCGGTGCGGAAGATGCAGGGCTGGTCCAGCGGCGCGGCCAGGACCAGTCCCGCGGGTCCGGTCAGCACCGTACAGAAGTTACGGTTGCAGTAGCCCATGCGCAGGGCCGGCTTGTCCTTCCACTCGGGCAGGTCCGCATAGGCTCGCAGGGGCACCACATTCTCGTAGAGCTTGTCTGCCACGATGGGGCTGGCGCTCTGCATGTCGGAGTACCACTTCCAGCCCGTTGCGTCCAGCGGAAAACTGAAGCGCAGCAGCAGGCCTCGGGCCGGCACGTCCTCGCCCTGCAGGTCGACGGCGAAACGCAGGGCGCCATCCTTGACGACGAGCTTCAGCACGCCGGTGGTGCGCGTGCCGGGGAAGGCCAGGTTCAGCCCGGTCGCCAGCGCCCCACCGGTGACCGTGGCGGGGACGTACTTGCCTGTCGCTACCTCGCAGAGGCTCAGCAGCGGCCCGGGCGTGACCAACAACTGCGCCTGCCCGGCCTTGATGCCGGTAACCCACAGTCGCTCATCCAGTTGCAGGGTCAGGCTGCTGGCGGCCACGTCGGCGGCTGGCGCGGATCGCGGCAGCAGGCAGGAGAACAGCAGGACCGTCAGGATGAGAAACCGGCGCATCGCGCACCTCCAGGTTTGCAGAACAGGCCGTTGCAGGCGTCTTGGCTCCATTCCGGTCCGGGCGTCACGCCCCGGACCGCTGGAGGGCGGCGCTGTGTCGCCGCCGCGGCGCCCGCGCAGGGGCGCCCTCCAACGACCTCCGTCCGCTCAGGCGGGCGAAGGCCGGAACGAGGCAGATGCCGCGCCACCGTAACCGAAACGTCGCCCAACACGCGCCGCCCGCCCTTACCGGGTCACTGCGGCGAAGCTGGCAAACTGCCGTATCTTCTCCATCACGGCAACGCGGCGGCGCACCTGCTCGGGGGTGATCACCAGCGGCGCGCCGTGGCGCAGGGCCTTGTAGAAATCGTCATAGAAAGCGTTCACCGAGTTGACCGGCGGGGCGGCGCCGGCGCCGCCGGCCTGGACCTGGCCGCCGGGTTCCCAGGTGGCGGTTTGCCACTCGATCTTCTCGCCGTTGTAGCTGCGGTCGGGGGTCGGCTTGAGGTCCAGCGGTCGCGCTGGCATGCTGCTGAAGTCGACCCACTTCCATTCCAGTTTGCGCTCGCTGCCGTGCAGGCCGCCACGGGTGCCGGCGACCACCCAGCGTTCCTGCGGGTAGGGCCAGATGCTGGTCAGCTCGATTTCGACCGTGGGCCGACCGGGGCCGTAGAGGATGATCTTGAGATGGTCCTCGGCGTCGCCGCTGCAGAGGAAGCGCTTGGCCTCGGCCCAGACCTGCGGCTCGCCTTCGCCGAACAACACCATGGCGTGGTCCAGCGGGTGCGGCCCATTGTTGTTCAGGTTGCCGCCGCCGACCTCCCGTGCCGTCTGCCAGTCCCAGCGCCGACCGAAACCGTGCCAGGCGAGGCGAATCTGCACGATCTCGCCCAGGATGCCCGACTCGAGGACCTCTTTGATCTTCTGGAAGTCCGGCTCGTAACGGCGCTGCTGGAACGGCGCCACGATGCGCCCAGCGGCCTTGGCGGCCGCGGTCATCGCATCGACATCCGCCACCGTCAGCCCAAACGGCTTCTCGCAGAGGACGTGTTTGCCGGCGCAAAGAGCCTGAATGGCGTGGGCGGCGTGCAGGTAGTTGAAGGTGGAGACGATGACCAGCTCGACCTCGCGGTCGGCCAGCAGCGCCTCGATGCTGTCGTGCTTGCGGCAACCGAGTTCCTGGGCGCTCTGCGCCAAGCGTTCCGGGATGGCATCGGTGACGGCCACGACGCGGAAGTGGTCCTGCATGCCTTTGATGGCCTGGGCGTGAATAGACCAGCCACTGCGTCCCAAGCCAATGATACCAACGTTGATAGGACGGTCCGCCATGAGTCTCTCCTGTTCTCTAATATGCAGAGTTCGGGGGCCATGGGTTGCCCCCCGCCTGACACTGTGGAACGCGGCATCTCCGCCTGCCGCGGCCGGGGTGCGGCAACCAACAGGTCCGCACTATACACCGTGACCCCTGCCAGCGGTAACGCCGCGCGCGCGGGGAGGGGCGGGGCGGGGCTGTTTCAAGAAACGACCGCCGTCGTA
>CAILKC010000935.1 GCA_903834675.1 uncultured Victivallales bacterium
CGGCCGCGACCACGCTGGCCCTGATCTCATCGCTCAACCCGTCGAACGTCGGCGCGAGCGTCACCTTCACCGCCACGCCCTCGTCCGCCGCGGCCACGGGCACGGTGACCTTCAAGGATGGGGCTACCACTCTGAGCGTGGTGACGGTGACCGCCGGCAAAGCGACCACTACCACCAGCGCCCTGAGCGCCGGCAGCCATAGCCTGACCGCCGAGTACTCCGGCGATCTCGACTTCGTCGCCAGCACCAGCAGCACCCTGACCCAGACGGTGAACAAGCTGACGACCACGCTGGCCCTGGCCTCAGCGCTCAACCCCTCGATCTACGGCGCGAGTGTGACCTTCACCGCCACGGTCTCGCCAGGCACGGCCACGGGCACGGTGACCTTCAAGGACGGCGGCACCACCCTCGGCACGGGGACGGTGACCGCCGGGGTTGCGACCTTCGCTACCAGCGCCCTGAGCGCGGGCAGCCATAGCCTGACCGCGGAGTACTCCAGCGATGCCACCTACGCCGCCAGCACCAGCAGCACCCTGACCCAGACGGTGAACCAGGCGACGACCACGCTGACCCTGGCCTCCTCGCTCAATCCCTCGCCCCTCGGAACGAGCGTGACCTTCACCGCCACGGTCTCGCCGGACACCGCTCCAGGCACGGTGACCTTCAAGGACGGGGGCACCACGCTCGCCGCCGCGGTGCCGCTGAGCGCCGGCGTCGCCACCTTCGCCACCAGCGCCCTGAGCCTGGGCAGCCACGGCCTGACCGCCGAGTACTCGGGCGCAGTCAACTACATCGCCAGCACCAGCAGCACCCTGCCCCAGGAGGTGAAATTGGCGGCGCCGCTGGCCCTGACCTCCCCGGCGAGTACCTCCGTCGCCGGGGCGAGCGTGACCTTCACCGCCACGCTCTCGGAGAGCGCAGCCACGGGCTCGGTCATGTTCAGGGACGGGGTCGCCATTCTCGGCACGGGGACGGTGGGCGCCGGCGTCGCCACCTTCACCACGACCGCCTTGGGCGCGGGCAGCCACAGCCTGACCGCCTTGTACTCGGGCGATGCCGACTACGCGGCGAGCACCAGCAACACCCTGACCCATACGGTGACGGCGTCGCCGACGGTGGCGGTGATCGGGAGGTTCTGCGCGCTGCGTGAGACCACCGGCCTCGTCATCCAGTGGGAGACGGTCTCCGAAGTCGGCTCGCTCGCCTTCAACCTCTACCGCGAAGACGCTGCTGCGGCAACGCTTACGCGCGTCACTACGGAAGCACTCTCCGCCGTGGGTGAAGCCCAGGGCGGAGTTTACCGCGCCCTCGACGCGGAGGCGGCCCCGGGAACAAGCTGCCGCTACCTGGTCGAAGAGTTGCAGGCCGATGGCAGCGCCCGGCGCTATGGGCCGTTCGAAGTACTGCTGCCAGTCGCGGTTGGCGGGGTCTCGGTGGCCAGCCTGGATGGCCCCGCCAGCGCGCTCGCCGAGCCGCTACCCGCCGCTCCCGCCGATGAGCTGCTGCTGGGCGCTTGGCCGCATGCGGTTGACCCGCTCAAGACAGCCCGCGGCGCCGCCCGCGAGAGCGAGCTGGCGCAAACTGCCGCCGCCAAAGCCAGCGTGGGGGCCGCCGAGCCCTCTGTCACAGGCTCAAAAGCGCTGGCCGGCCTGACCTCGAGGATGCGGATTCAGGTCGCCACCGAGGGCCTCAAGTACCTCTCCGCCGCCGCCATCGCCAGCGGCCTGGGAAGCACACTTGCCGAGGTGCGGCCGACGCTGCTGGCGCAGCAGTTCGAGCTCTCCTGCCAGGGCACCGCTGTCGCCTACGTCGTGGCGACGGACGGCGCCGGGCTCTACTTCTACGGTCGCGCCTACCGTTCGCCGTACACCATCGGCAATGTCTATTGGCTGCAGCCCGGGACCGGCGTCGTGGTCCCGCCCGCCCGCGTCGGCGCCGCGACGGGCGCCCCGCTCGGCAGCTTCACCGAACGGGTTCACCGCGAAGAAGATAACGACTCCAGACCGGACCTCTTGACCGCGGTGGAAGATGGTCTCTGGCTCTGGGGCCTCATGCAATCGGATGTTGAGGAGTTTAGGACGCGCAGCCTGGAGGTTGACCTACCCGGACTGGCGACGGACGGTGGCCTGGCGACCGTGACTGTCCGTCTGCATGGCGCCAACAATACCGCGGCGGAGTTTGACCACGAGACCGCGGTCGAGGTCAATGGAAAGCGCCTGGGCTCGAGTCGCTGGGATGGGATTGTGCCGCATGAGGCGAGCTTCACCCTGGAGGCCGCGAGCTTGCGCTCCGGGCTGAATACGGTCTTGGTGCGAGCCCTGGTGCCAGTCGGCTCAACCGGCACGACCTCGCGCTCCTACCTGGACTGGGTCGAGGTGAGCTATCCGCGGCGCTACGTGGCCTCGGGCAATAACCTGGTCTTCGGCGTCAGCCCTGGCGCCAGCGTGGCGGTCAGCGGCTTCAGTTCGGCCGGGGTCATGCTCTTCGATATCAGTGACCCGGCCCGTCTGGCGTCGGCGTCCGGGGCGACAGTCGCCGCCGATGGCAAGGGTGTCTACACCCTCAGCTTCAGCGCGGCCCCGGGCGCCAGCCGCTACGCCAGCCTGCTGCCGGCCGCGGCCGAAGCGCTGAACGGCACCCTGGTGCTGAGCTCGGGACTGCGTTCGCCGGCGGTGGCGGCGGCACACCTCATCATCGCCCCGCCAGAACTGCTGGCGGCGGCGCAGGCGCTGGCTGCCTACCGCAGCACCCAGGGGCTGAGCTCGCGGGTGGTCTGTCTGACCGACATCTATAACGACTTCAACCAGGGCCTCCCCGAGCCCGGCGCGGTGACCGCCTTCCTGCGCTGGGCCGCGGCCAACTGGAGCGAGCCGCCGCGCTACGTCGTCCTGGCTGGCGATGGCACCACCGATTACCGCAACATCAAGGGCATGAATGACAACCTGATGCCGCCGCTGCTGGCGCCTACCGCCTTCGGCCTGTTCGCCTCGGATAACGCCTTCGCCGACCTGACCGGCGACGGGCTCCCGGACCTCGCCATCGGCCGCCTGCCGGTGATGACTGCGGCCGAACTCACCACCGCAATCAGCAAGATCGTCGCCTACGAGACCGCGGCCCCGCGCTCCTGGGCCTTTGACGCGGTGGTGGCGACGGACCGCCCAGACGACGGCGGCGACTTTACCAGCGAAGGCAAACGCCTGCTGGCCGGGCCGCTCAACGGCCTCACCGTCAAACGCGTCTTCCTGGCCGACCTCACCCTGGCCCAGAGCCGCGAACTGCTGCTCAAGAGCCTCCGCTTCGGCGCCTGCATCACCAGCTGGACCGGCCACGGCGGCTTGGACCGGCTCAGCCGCTCCGGGGTGCTGACCACGACTGACCTCAGCGGCCTGGCCAACGCGGGGCGTCCCACCGTCCTGGTGGCCGCCTCCTGCCTCATCGGGCGCTTTGAGATCCCCGGTTACGACTGCCTGGCCGAGCGCCTGGTGCTGCTGCCCTCAGGCGGCGCGGTCGCCGTCTGGTCCCCCTCGGCGCTGTCCTACAACGAGGTCTCCAGGGCCCTGACCCAACAGGTCTACACCGAGGTTTTTGCCGGCGCCCGTGAGCGCCTGGGGGATGCCATCCTGGCCACCCTCCGCAGCTACGTCCCGCCCGAGGGCTCCGGCACCGCAGCACTCGATCCCCGCACCATCTACAACCTGCTCGGCGACCCGGCCCTGCAACTGCATCGCAAGGGACCGTGAACCGCCCCAGGCGCCCAGGCGCCGCCCTATGGACTGCGGTGGCAAGTCCGCCCCCCGGGCGAACGCGACACCGCTTTGGCGGGCGCCTGTCGCCCGCGCTGGAGGGCGAGTGGCCCCAGGCGCCCAGGCGCCCGCGAGCCAGAGTTGACGGACCGCTGACGGTCCACCGGC
>CAILKC010000936.1 GCA_903834675.1 uncultured Victivallales bacterium
ACTTGCCGTCGCGGTTCCCATTCCGATCCGGCCGGGACGCGGCGGATCGCCTGGAGGGCGGCCCTGCGTGGCCGCCGCGGCGCCGACACAGCGGCGCCGTCAGGCATGGCACAGGCGCCAAGCCAAAGCGGTGTCGCGGTCGCCGCCGGCGACCTTGCCACGCGCAGTCCACATGGCCGACGCACTGCCGGCGGTACGACGGCGGTCGTTTCTTGAAACCGCCCTGTTGAGGTTTCGCGCGCGTGGTCAACCGGGCTGCCCCGGGGTAGATTGCCGGTGCTGCGGCGGTGTGGCTGTTAGGCGCGGGGGGCGGGAGCGGCTGCGGCGGATCGCCGAGGTGGGGGTAAGCGCATGGGCACGAGGGTCTGGATCATAGCCGGCGAGGAATCGGGTGACGCCTATGGGGCGCGTCTGGCGGGGGAACTCCGGCGCCAGCGGCCTGGGCTGGAGTTGCGTGGCATGGGCGGCCAGGCCATGGCCAGGGCGGGCGTGGAGTTGCTGGTAGATTCGAGCGAGCTGGGCGTGGTGGGCTTTGTGGAGGTTTTCCGGCAGCTGGGCACGATTCTGCGGGCGCTGGCGACGCTGGTGGAGAGGGCGAAGCAGGAGCGGCCCGACGCGGTGGTGTTGATTGACTACCCCGGTTTCAACCTGCGCCTGGCGCGTCGGCTGCATGCCTTGGGTCTGCCGGTGGTGTACTACGTGAGTCCGCAGGTGTGGGCCTGGAAGCGTGGGCGTCGGCACCAGATGGCGGCCTGGTGTCGGCGGTTGCTGTGCATTTTTCCCTTTGAGCCGCCGCACTTTGCCGACACCGGGCTGGAGGTCCAGTTTGTGGGGCACCCGCTGCTGGAGATTCTGGCTGAGGAACGGGAGGCCGGTGCGGGGCGTGATGCGGACCTGGTGCTGTTGCTGCCGGGGAGTCGTCGCGGCGAGGTCGAGCGCTTGCTTCCCCCGATGTTGCTGGCGGCGGCCGAACTGCGTCGGCGGCAGCCGCGGCTGCGTTTTGTGATGCCACTGCCGCGTCAGGCGGTGGCGGAGGTAGCGCGCCGTTGTCTGCGGGAGAGTGGCGCGGAGCTGGCGTCCGCGGTGAGCATCGAGGTGGGTCGGACCCGGCACTGGATGCAGGTGGCGGTAGCCGGGCTGGCCACCAGCGGGACGGTGACCATGGAGGCGGCGATTCTGGGGTTGCCGGTGGTCTCGGTCTACCGCGTGTCCTGGCTGACCTACGGTCTTGGCCGACTGCTGGTACACGGGATTCGTTTCTTCACGATCGTCAATCTGGTGGCGGACCGCGAGGTGTTTGAGGAGTTCTTGCAGGGTCAGGTGACGGTAGGCAGGCTGGTTCCGGCGCTGGAGGCGATTCTGCCGGGCGGGGCGCGGCGGGAGGTGGTATTGGCGGGTATGGCGGCGGCGGTTGCGGCATTGGGGCCGGTCGGGGCGGTGAGTGCCACGGCGGCGCGGCTGGTGCTGGAGGTCGCCGACGGCGGCGGTCAGGAGCGCGGGAGTTGATTGCTTTCCGGTCTGCCGCGACTATCCTATCGCGGTCTGCCGAACCCCCCCGGAAATCATGGACATGAGCGCGACCCAACCGATACGCGCGGCCCTTTGTGGTCGGCATCTTGACGATCTGCGGAAACGCCTGAAGGATTTTCCGGTTCAGGTGGTGGAGGAGCAGCCGGATCTGGTGATCTGCTACGGTGGTGACGGGGCGCTGCTTGGGGCCGAGCGCGTCTGGCCCGGCCTGCCGAAGTGTCCGATCCGTGACATCCGCCGCAATCCCAAGTGCTCCAAGCACGGCGAGGAGCAGGTCCTCGAGATGCTGGTACGGGGGCAGTTGCGGCAGTCTCGGCTGATGAAACTGACGGGGACCACTCCCGATGGGAGCTGCCTGCAGGCGATCAACGACCTGGTGGTCAGCAAGGAGAATGCCACCAGCGCCGTGCGCACCCGGATCTGGCTCAACGACGAACTCTTCCAGGCGCAGAACATCGGCGATGGGCTGCTGGTGGCGACGCCTTTCGGCAGTACGGGGTATTACCAGAGCATCACGGGCGGCTGCTTCCGGGTGGGGCTTGGGCTGGCGCTGAACAATCCGATGACCTGGCAGGGCCACATCGTGGTTCCGGAAGACACGGTGATTGCGGTGGAGGTCCTGCGCGGTCCGGCGCTGCTGCTGGCGGATAACGACCCGGTCCGGGTGGCGCTGCGGGATGGTGACCGGCTGACGGTGAAGCGGTCGGCGGAGACGACCCTGGCGTACGGCATGGACATTTTCCGTTGCCGGGATTGCTACCGCTTGCGGGAGGATGGCGTCTGAGAAGCGGTGTAGGAAGGTGAATAGTCGGAGGTGGGTGTCACATGGGGTTCTGGTTGAGTAGTCTTACCGTGTTCATGCTGTCGTACCTGGCCGGGAGTGTGCCGTGGGGGTTTGTCATCGGCAGGTTCAAGGGTCTGGACATTCGCAACCACGGCAGCGGCAACATCGGCGCGACGAATGTACGCCGGGTACTGGGGCGGGATTGGGGCGCCGTGTGTCTGGCGCTGGATTTTCTGAAGGGTTTGTTGCCGGTGCTGCTTATAGGGGCCAAGCTTGGGGCCGGGATGTCGCTGTCGCCGGAATGGGGCAAGATCTTGGCGGCGGCGGGGGCGGTGGGCGGGCATGTGTGGCCGGTCTGGCTGGGGTTCAAGGGCGGCAAGGGTGTCGCGACGACAGTGGGGGCGTTGCTGGCGGTGTCCTGGGTGGCCGTGGCCATCGGTATGGGGACGTGGCTGGTGGTGTACTCTCTGACGCACTACGTGTCCGCGGCCAGCCTGTGTGCGGCGGTGATGTTGCCGGTGGGGTACGTCATCTCCGGGGTGATTCGGCATCACGCCATCTTCACCCCGTCGCTGGGGCTGCTGGTCGTGCTGGCGGCGCTGATCATCTTTCGGCATCGCTCGAATATTCAGAGGCTCCGAGAGGGGACAGAGTTTCGGTTTGGCCCGGCGCAGTAGTGCGTGGTCCATAGTTCTGTCGCCATTTCATAGGCGGAGGGGTCATGAAGGTACCTGGGGCTGGCGGCAGCTGGGCACGGTGGTTGGCGGTTTACGGGTGGGCGTTGCTGGTGGCGGTGGCCCTGGCGGGCGCCGGGTATGCGGCTGAGCCGACGGGCGCGCCGGCCATTCCGGCGGGGCCTCCGGACCCGGCCGCAGCGCTGGCCCGGCCTGGCGCGGTGGCACCGCCGACGGTGGAGACGTTGGCCGATGGCAGCGTGCGTCTGGGGGGGATCACGGTTGACTCTCGAGCGCGCTCGGTGTCGTTTCCCGCCACCCTGAATGCTGGCTTGACGGACGTCATCCTGGAGGTGATCATCGCCACGCCCAGGGGCCGACTTCACGAGGCTCTGCTGTGCGCCGACATCAGCCCGCTGACCCTGCAGAGTTGCCTCTACCTGCTGCAGCTCAACAACGGCCCCCGCCTGACCGATTCGACCGGGCGCCGGGGTGATCTGCTCGACATCGATATCGAGTACACCGCGGCGGACGGCAAGGCGGTTCGGGAGCCGGTGGAGAGCTGGATTCGGGACACGCGGACGGGGAAGCCCTTGCAGCGGATCGGCTGGGTGTTCACCGGCACGACCATGCGCGACGGGGTCTTCCTGGCCGAGGAAGAGGGGAATATCTGCATCAACTTCTCCGTCGGTTCCACGATTCTCGACAGTTCGGACCCGCAGGCGCTGGACGATACCCTTCACATCATTGAGTCGAGCCGGACGGAGCCGCCGCGCGGAGCGGGGGTTCGGGTGATTTTCACGGCGAGGGGGAAGGCACCATGACGGCTCTACGGGTGAGGGGCTCAGGGGCGCTGTGCGGTTCGGTCAAGGCGGCGGGGAACAAGAACGCCGCGTTGCCGCTGGTGGCGGCGGCGCTGCTGACCGACGAGCCGGTGCGGCTCGAGAATGTGCCGGACATCGGTGACCTCCGGGTGATGCTTGAGCTGGTGTCCGCGGCTGGGGTGGAGGTCGATTGGTCGCGCGCCAGCGGCACGCTTCAGTTGCGGGCTCGGAATCTGATTTCGCATGAACTACCCGAGGCACTGTACGCCAGTCTGCGGGCGGGCATCCTGCTGGCGGCGCCGCTGTTGGCGCGGCGGGGCGCGGCGGTGATGGTTCCGCCGGGTGGGGACGTGATTGGCCGTCGGCGTCTGGATGCGCACGTCGAGGGGTTAGCGGCGCTGGGTGTCGAGATTGAGACCGACGCCAAGCTGCGTTTCAGCGCGCCCAGGGGGCTTCACGGCGCGGATATCTTTCTGCCGGAAGCCAGTGTTACGGCTACGGAACAGGTCCTCATGGCGGCAGCAGCGGCAAAGGGCACCACGGTGCTGCGCAATGCGGCCTGTGAGCCGCATGTGCAGGACCTGGCCAGGATGCTGAGCGCGATGGGGGCTCGCATCGAGGGGATCGGCAGCAATACGCTCACCGTGAGCGGCGCCGAGCGCTTGCGCGGCACGTCCTTCCGGATCGGTTCGGATGTGGCCGAGGCGGCCAGTTTTCTGGCGCTGGGGGCGGCGACCCACGGCGACGTCACGGTAACCGGGGTTGAGCCTGACGAATACCGCATGATTGCGCGCACGTTCCGTCGTCTGGGGGTACGTCTGGAGGTGGGTCCGGGGGGCGTCCGCGTCGGCCCGGATCAGGCGCTCCAGGTGGTGCCGGAGCTGGCGGGGGGTATTCCGGTGATTGACGATGGCATCTGGCCGCAGTTTCCGTCGGACCTGATGAGCGTGACGATCGTGCTGGCGACGCAGGTGCAGGGGACGGTGCTGTTCTTTGAGAAGCTCTACGAGAGCCGGATGTACTTTGTGGACCGGCTGGTCGCGATGGGGGCTAACGCCGTGATCTGCGATCCGCACCGGGCCGTGATCGCGGGAGCGAGTCGTCTGCACGGTATCGTCCTGCAAAGCCCCGACATCCGCGCCGGCATCGCTCTGCTGGGCGCGGCGCTGTGCGCCCGCGGCGAGAGTCATATCCGCAATGCCGAGTCCATCGATCGCGGCTATGAGAGGATCGAGGAGAAGCTGCGCGTCCTCGGCGCGGACATCGAGCGGGTGGACGGCTGAGGCCGCTGGGGAGGCTGGGAGACGGCGGAAGGGCAGGGGGGCTTCGCCTTCCAGCGTGCGGATATCAGCGACCGCGAGGCCATGGCATCCGTGGTGGCGCAGCACGGACCGTTCGAGGCGATCGTGCACCTGGCGGCGCAGGCGGGGGTTCGATTCTCGATGGAGGATCCCTGGTCCTATGTGACCTCCAACCTGGCTGGGCACCTCGCGATCCTGGAGATCGCGCGGAACATGCCGCACTGCCGGCACCTCGTGTATGCCAGTTCGTCCTCGGTCTATGGCGCGAACCGGCAGGTGCCGTTCCGCGAGGGGGATCGCGTGGATACGCCG
Organism: uncultured Victivallales bacterium; assembly: GCA_903834675.1. Next base: position 5,426 of record CAILKC010000936.1, read on the forward strand.
TTGTCGCTGTATGCCGCGACCAAGCGCGCTGACGAGCTCATGAGCCACGCCTATTCGCACCTTTATGGGATCCGCCAGACCGGGCTGCGGTTCTTCACGGTCTATGGCCCGTGGGGGCGGCCAGACATGGCCTATTTCAGCTTCGCGCGGGCGATCCTGAAGGGCGAACCGGTCACGTTGTATGACGGCGGGCGGCTGCGGCGGGACTTCACCTATATCGATGACATCGTGGCCGGGGTGGTGGGTGCGCTGGATCGCCCGCCGGACAATGGGCGCGAGCCGCGGATCCTGAACATCGGCAACAGCCGAAGCGAGGCCGTGAGCGATCTGGTGGATCTGCTGGAAGCCGCGCTGGGGCGCCAGGCGGTGCGGGTGGAATCGCCGCGGCCGCTGGCCGATGTGGAAGAGACGTTTGCCTCGGTGGATGCGATCCACAAGCTGACCGGTTTCGTGCCCTCGACACCGCTGTCGGTGGGGATCCCGCGCTTTGCCCGTTGGTATCTCGAGTGGGCGGCGGCAGAAAAATGACGGTTTGACGATTCAGGTGTTGACCGTCAGGCCGCCGAGGCCTAAACCCCCTTCAGCGCGATGGATTGCCTCTTGCATCTCCCCGCGAAAGCCTGTATCTACCTCGGCCTCGCCGAGTAGCGGATTCGGCGAACCGGTCGGCACCTCTCTTGGGCGTCGAGCCGGCCTTGCTCTTTCAAAGTCAAATCAGGAATAGGAAGGGATACGTTGGCGGCG
>CAILKC010000937.1 GCA_903834675.1 uncultured Victivallales bacterium
AGGCGCCTGGCCTCAGGCGCGGGCGGTGGAGCCCACCGCATCTCCAGCAAACCGCGGTGGAGCCCACCGCATCTCCACGGTATTCTGGAGAGGCGCCTGGCCTCAGGCGCGGGCGGTGGAGCCCACCGCATCTCCAGTGAACCGCGGTGGGGCCCACCGCATCTCCATGGTATTTTGGAGAGGCGCCTGGCGTCAGCGCGCCGGGGCCTGATTTTCCCACTGTTCCAAGGGCATGAAGCCGGCGGTGGCAGCGGCCTGGTCGAGGGCTTTGCGCTGATCGGCGCTGACCGGGACACCATCGCGGGCGTAGTCCTTTTCGCGCTGCCATTCGAAGCCACCGGGGAGTTCGGCCTGCTTCGCCCCGGGGAACGGGTTCATGCTCCGGCAGGCCGCCACGAAACGTTCCGTCTGGAGGCGGAACTCGGCGGGGGGGAGAAAATGCGCGATGTTCATGGCCAGCACGAAAGTGCCCTGGTTGGCGGCCGGGTACGGCTGGCGGTCCGCGGGGGGGTAGTCGTAAACGCCAGCGAGCTGGCCGCCGAGGATCTGGGTGACAGCGCCAAACCCCAGCAGTTTGAAGAACGCATCCGGCATCAGCGAAAACTTTTCCGCCAGGTTGTCCGGGGTCACCTCGGTCAGGTAAACACCCAGGTCCGGCACCAGCGGCGGTTGCTCGCCGGCGGGGATGGCGATGCTGATCGGAGGCGCGGAGGGCGCCCACCAGATGCAGGAACCGGCCGCGGGCAGATGCCGGACCGCCGAGGCGGCAAGGCCAATGCAACCGGCCGCAGCGCAGGCCCTTGAGTAGTGTCCAGCCGCGCCGAAGTGTCCATGATGACGGGTGGTCGCGGCGCCGAGCCCGGTGGCAAGCGCCTTGCGGATGGCGGCCTCGGTGGCCATCCACGCCGGCGTATAGCCCATGCCGCCGTCGCCGTCGATCACGGTGACCGCCGGACTGTCCGTCAGCACGCGGATGTCTGGCCGCAGGTTAATCCCGCCACTGGTGATCTCGTGGAGGTAGCGGGCCAACTGCCAGGTGCCATGGCTGTGAACCCCGCGCAGGTCGGACTCCACCAGCAACCGCGCCAGGAGAGCAGCCTGGTCGGTGGGCATGTCGATGTGCCGCAGCAAGGCGTAGGCGTAGTCGCGCAACACCGCAGGCGACACCCGGGTGAAGACGGTCGGCGGCAGGTTCACTCGCATGGGCATGGGCGTACCTTTCTCACAACGCTGGCCTCTTGATATACCGAGGCAGCCGGAAATGTAATGCCTCTCGGCCCAGGTGACAGGGGCGGCGCCGAAGGCCCAGGGCGGTTTCAAGAAACGACCGCCGTCGTCCCGCCGGCAGTGAAAGCGGCGTCGACGGGCCGCGGCCGCGGCCCTCTGCCGCACGCAGTCCATATCGCGCCTCGGCCAGGTCGAGTGCGTGTGGCAAGGTCGCCGACGGCGAGCGCAACAGCGCTTTGGCTTGGCGCCTGTGCCATGCCTAACTGAGTATGTTCTCGCGCAACCCGATACGGCAGACAGACTACGGGGTGTGGCGACGCCCAGCCCGGTTTCTTGAAACCGCCCCGGTCGGCAACCAATACGCTGGGCGTCTGGCGCGTCTACAACTGCGGGCTTGTGTACGGATTCAGAAAGGCACGACAATGACGCACACCATCCTGGTCACCGGCGGCGGCGGCTTCCTGGGGTCGCATCTCTGCGAGCGCCTGCTGGCTGAGGGTCACGACGTCCTTTGTCTGGACAACTTCTTCACCGGCGACAAGCGCAACATTCGTCACCTGCTCGACCAGCCCGGTTTCGAGCTTATCCGGCATGACGTCACGGTGCCCATCTATCTGGAGGTAGACCGCATCTTCAACCTGGCCTGTCCCGCCTCGCCGGTGCATTACCAGTTTGACCCCGTACAGACCATCAAGACCAGCGTCCACGGCGCCATCAACATGCTCGGGCTGGCCAAGCGCACCAAGGCGCGTATCCTGCAGTCCAGCACCTCTGAAGTGTACGGCGACCCGGACGTGCATCCGCAGGTCGAAGCGTACTGGGGCAATGTCAACCCCCTCGGTCCGCGCGCCTGTTACGACGAGGGTAAGCGCTGTGCCGAGACCCTGTTCATGGACTACCACCGGCAGCACGGGGTCGAGATCAAGATCATCCGCATCTTCAACACCTACGGCCCGCACATGCACCCCAATGACGGCCGGGTGGTGAGCAATTTCATCATCCAGGCGCTGCACAACCAGGACATCACCATCTATGGCGAGGGTCAGCAGACGCGCTCGTTCTGCTACTGCGACGACCTGATCGAGGGCATGCTGCGCCTGATGAACACGCCGCCCGAGGTCACCGGTCCGATCAACGTCGGCAACCCGGGCGAGTTCACCATCCGGCAACTGGCGGAGATGGTCATCGAGTTGACGGGCTCGCGTTCAACCCTGGTCTTCCGCCCCTTGCCCCAGGATGATCCACGGCGGCGCTGCCCCGACATCCGCAAGGCGCAAGAAGTGCTCGGTTGGCAGCCGGTTACGCCCTTGCGCGAAGGCCTCACCCGCACGATTGCGTACTTTGAGATGCTGATGCGCGAAGGAGCCTGCTGACCGCGGTGCGCCGACTGCTGGACGAGTTCCGTAGCTTCATCGCCCTGGAACGCGGTCTGTCGCCGCGGACGGTGGCGGCCTACGGCGCGGACCTGGAGGGGTTCCTGGCGCACCTCGAGGCCAAGAGCCTGACCGATCCTGAGCGCATCGGTCGCGGTGACATCCTCGACTACCTGGAGCGCTCCCAGGATGAGGGTCTGCAGGCGGCCACCCTGGCTCGACGCCTGGTCTCGGTCAAGGTCTTCTTCCGCTACCTGGTCCAGGAGCGCGTCCTGTCCGACGACATCACCGAGGTCATGGAAGGCCCCCGGCTGGGGCGCATCCTGCCCGGCTTTCTGAGCCTGTCGGAGGTCGAGGCTCTGCTGGCCGTTTACCCGGGCCACGACGTGCTCGAGCGCCGCAATCGTGCCATCATGGAGACCTTTTACGCCACCGGCATGCGGGTCAGCGAGTTGGCCGCGTTACGGCTGGATGGACTGCACCTGCGCGAGGGCTACGTCCGGGTCAGCGGCAAGGGCAACAAGGAACGTGTGGTTCCCCTCGGGGTGCCCGCCCAAGGCGCCCTGGCCTCGTATCTGGCGGAGGTGCGGCCGCGGCTGGATACCACCGAGCGCGCCATCCAGGTATTTCTCTCCTTCCGCGGTCGCCCGCTGACCCGCGAGCGCCTTTGGGCCATTGTCCGCACCGCCGCGCAGCGCGCCGGGATACAGCGTCCGGTCTACCCGCACATGTTGCGACACTCCTTTGCCAGCCATCTGCTGCAAGGCGGCGCCGACCTGCGCGTCATCCAGGAAATGCTTGGCCACGCCGACATCGCCACCACTCAGATCTACACGCACGTCGATCGCGACCGCCTGGTCCAGTTGCATCGGCAATTCCACCCTCGTGCCGAGTGACTAAAGAGGCTCTTGCAGAACCCTCGGCTCACCCGTCTCTCGCCTGGAGCCGGCGGTCCGCCCCGGCACTGCCGGGGCTTCCGCCGTACCTGGGGGTCTTGCCGACGGCGGGCACCGCGAACCCGCCCGGAACGGGCGCTGGCAGCGCGGGCTCCAGGGCCAGACACGGGGTTCTGCAAGAGCCTCTAAAGAAAAGACGCTCGGCCATGCAACCCAATGCCTCTTGGCCTGTCTCATTCAGCAGTACGAGCCGCCCCACACAGAGCGGCTGATGGTTCCAGAAAACAGTTCAGACGAACTTGAAAATTTAATACCCCGGCAGCGTCTTCCCTCCCTCCTCTCTCCTCTCCTCCCGACCTGCCGGGGTGTTACTTTTTCTGCTTGCGGCGCTACGGTGAGCGCGGCTGCCTGGCTCGGTCCGCGGGCCGGAGCAGGGCGGTATCCACCGAGATTGGCACAGGAGGGATCGGAGGCATGAAGACGCTCTCATCGAAGGAGCGGGTGCTGACCACGCTGGCTCTGGCTGAGGCTGATCGGGTGCCGGTGAACTATGCCGCGAACCCGGGCATTGACCGGCGCTTGAAGGACCACTTTGGCCTCAAGCCGGATGACCATGGGGGGCTGCTGCGGGCGTTGGGCGTTGACTTCCGGGGCGTTGGGGCGGGGTACAAGGGCCCCAAGCTGCACGCGGACCTGCCGGAGCGCGGCGTGCGGGTGGACGATTGGGGCATTCATCGGCGCTGGGTCGAACACGGTTCGGGCGGCTACTGGGACTTCTGCGATTTTCCCTTGCGCGAGGCCACGCTGGAGCAGATCGCGGCCTGGCCGATTCCCCACCCTGACCAATTCGATTACAGCACCGTAGCGGCGGCCTGTCAGGCCAACCGCGAGTACGGCGTCGTCATCGGCGGTGCCGGCATTGGCGACGTGATCAACGCCACCGGGATGGTGCGGGGCATGGAGCAGGTCCTGGTTGACCTGATCACCGATGATCCCGCCGGGCTGTTGCTGATCCAGCGGCGAGCCGAGGTCTACGTCGAGGTGCTGCGGCGCACCATCGAGGCGGCCCAGGGCGGCATCGACGTCTTCTGGATGGGCGAGGACCTGGGGACCCAGCACAGCCCCATCCTCAGCCTGGAGCTGTACCGGCGCCACCTGCGACCCGTGCATAAGCGCTTCATCGACCTGGCCCGCAGCTACGACCTGCCGGTGATGATCCACACCTGCGGCTCCAGCAGTTGGGCCTACGAGGACTTCATCGAGATGGGCGTGACCGGGGTGGACACGCTGCAGCCCGAGGCGGCGAACATGTCGCCAGGCTACCTCAAGGAGCACTTCGGCGGGCGGCTGGCCTTCCATGGCTGCATCAGCACGGCTGGCCCGGTGAGCTTCGGCAGCGTGCAAGAGGTCGAGGCGGACTGCCGCCAGACCCTCGAGACCATGATGCCGGGCGGGGGTTACTGCTTTGCCCCGACGCACCAGCTCCAGGACAACTCGCCCACGGAGAACGTACTGGCGATGTACGCCGCCGCACGGCGCTACGGCACCTACGCCTGAGGCCGCAGCCCCGGCGCGGCAACCCAGGTGACCCCATGTGGCTGGGACGTGCCTCATGGCATGGTCTCGGTGGCGGCGGCGCTGGCTTCACGGCGTCTCAGGCGCGGGCGCGGCGAAGAGGGTGAGAAGCAACTCGCTCTCATCCAAGACCTGATAGCGCGGGGCCGCCGCACCCAGTCGCTGGCTCTCCGCGAAGATGATCGGCACGCCATCGCCGCGCTTCTCCATGTACGCCACCCGCTTCACGTCCCCGGCTTCGGTCGGGACCGGGCAGTCGGCCAGCAGTGACGTGACGAGTTCGTTCCGCGTTGCCTGGCGCAGGTAGATCGTCTCCACCGTCACGGTGTTTGGCAGAGCCCCCGGGGAGAACACCTGCAGCCGGTCGGAGAAGATGAAAAAACGGATCTTCGACCCGTGGATGGAGTAGTCACGGTGCGCTACAGCGTTCACGATGGCCTCGAAAACCGCTCGCTCGCTGAAACGCGGCAGGTCCTCGCGAGTCGGCGTCTTGCGCGCGGCAATAACGAGATTGCGGCGGAAGAACACCATGGCGTGCCGGAGCTGCTCGTCCAAGGGGCCGCAGATGCGGGCGGCATCGTTCTGGTAGTTCGAGTCCTGAACCGTGCCGCGGTAGGCCACCGCTTCGATGTAAGCACTCGGCAGGAACGTCTCCGGGTTCCGGCAGCACATGAGCACCCCTGCAACCGAGGCAGCAATGTGCCCGTTCTCCTCCTTGGCCAGCAGATTCCGTTTGAGCAGGGTGGTCGCCAGATCCTCGGTGGAGCGCGTCGCGAAGCGTCGGCAGAGCTCCTGGTCCAGGTCGGTGAAGGATGTTCTCGGCACCGCCTGCTCTTCGAAGCGGATCAACCGCGCCTGGCTGCGCTGTTGAAAGATGCGTGCCAGCAGGTCCGGCGGCATCTGCCGCTTGGAGCTCCCCAGGCGGTAGAGGTAACCCCCGGGGCTCTGATGCACGAACAGGCTGCGCGGCACCTCGACTTTGAGGACCGGTCGCAGGGTGCCGGAGCGGTCTGGCAACTCGATACGCAGGATCGTCAGGGGCAGGGCCGGCTTCACCCGGTCATTGCAGAGATTCCGCACAAACGTCTCCACCGTATCCAGGCGCTCGACGGGGATTCCCAGCACGTCGCGGGTCTTGTCGTCCACCCCCAGCAGCAGGACGCCGTCATGCCAGTTGGCGAAGGCGGCAAGTTCGTCGGCGAGAGAGCCTGCGTCGGGTCCCGAGATCTCGCCGTTGGGCTTGAAGTAGACCATCTTGAGCTCGAGGGTCGAGTCTTCACCCAGGCGGATCTTCGCCAGCAGTTCCTGAACCGAGTCAAACATGGCTCGGGCCCTCCTTGACGCACGGGGCGATGAGCGCCGCCGCGGGGTGGGCGACACCTGCCAGGTTCTTCGGCGACCCCGCGCCATAGAGGTCCAAGGGCAGGCCTGCGGGGATGAGCACGGATTCGACGCCGTCGAGCGTGGCTTCGAGTAGCAGTCCGCGGCACTTGAGGCGGCCGACGGGCGACTCGGGTTGACGGAAGGCCCAGTCATCGAGGTCTTCGTGGTCGGTGCCGTGAGCGCGGGTGAAGGTGGCGTAGTCCTGCCTGCCGCCGGCCGCCACCAGGTCACGCAGGGCCGCGTGCTCCTTCTCTCCCAGATCCAGCAGCGCCGCCCGGCAGACCTCGGTGCGGCGCAGGCCGGCGCAGACGGCGGCAAGGAGCTCGGCCTTGCGCATCTGGCTGGCGCGGACCCCGAGTTGCAACGCTTTGGCCATGCCGGCCAGGGCATTCTTGGTGTAGGTGTCGAAGCAGGTCTCCAGCGTCGCAGCGGGCGCTAGTACGCGCTGGCGCTGCTTTGCTCTCCTGGCCTCCCGATAGCCCTTGTTCGCCGCCATCGCATCCTTGAACAGGCATAACGGACCGAGCTTTTCAGCCAGGGCGCGAATGCTGGGATGGTCGGGGACGACCGATTCCGCCATCTGCAGCCAGCCTAGGGCTTTATCGTACTCATCTTCGGCCATCGCGACCTGCACCTCGGCCGCCAGGTAGCACGCCAGCACGTCGGGATGCACCCGCACGGGAACGACGATGCAGTCGAGAAGCTGCCGGGCCTCGGCCGCGCGGCCGGAACCGCTCAGAAGTACCGCCAGATTGCAGGGGGCGAACAGATAGTCGGGCTCGAGTTCCAGGGCGCGGCGTAGGCAGCTTTCAGCTTCCGGGAGGCGCTTCTGGTCCAGCAGCAGGGTGCCCAGGTTCAGGTGGAACGGGGTGAACTCCGGGGCTGCGGCCAGCAACTCGCGCCAGAGCGCCTCGGCCTGCTTGAGCTGCCCACGGCGGCCGGCCTCGAGAGCCTGTGTGAAGCGCGGCATGAGGGCGTCGTCGAGGGGCCGCGCCGAAGCCGGGGCGCTGGGATCGATCATGTAGCCAACCGATTTGACCTCGGTCCAGCGGTCTTCGAGCCACATGCGGTGCGCCTCGTCCTTGGACCAGACCCCGCGCTCAACCAGCTTCTGCATGGCCGCTAGGCGCAGGGCGTCCGTGCCGTAGGTACCCTGGGCGATCTTCTCCAGCACCTCGACGGCCCGGGGGTGGCGGATGCCACCGAGGGCAACGATCTCCTGGACGCTCCCCTCCTGGTCACGCTCCAGGAGAGTGACCACCAGGTCGACCATGAGGCGGGTGTGTAGCACCGGGTACAGAGGGTGTTTCGGGGCGTTGACCTGGCGCGAGGCCAGCGTAAAAAGCGCCCCCGAAATGATCTCCACGCACTCAAGATAGGGCCAGTTCCCCTCAACGGTGCCCGGCCCGGCGCCCGACTCGAGGCGCCGGATGTTTTCCATGGCGCGTACCCGGACGCCGGCCCGTGCCGAAATGGCGCGCAGATGCACCAATGCGTCCGCCGCTGAGCCCAGGTTTGCCGCCGCCACCCCGGCATACCAGTGCAGCATGTCGTTCAGGGCCCCCGCGCGGCCGCGCAGGAGGTCGACAATCTGGCGATGCCGCCCCAGCAGCGTCAGCGACCGGCAGACCCTGGCCAGCTCAAAGCTGTCGTTGGGCGGCGACTGCAGGACCCGGGCCAGCGCGGCCTCCGCCTCGGGTTCACGGCCGGCCACCAGGTAGAAGTGGACCAGTTGCGCTCGGCCGAAGGGATTCGCATGGGGGAGGTCCTGCAGGGCGCTTTCCTGGACTTGAATCGCTTCGTGGAGCTTGCCCTGCAAGAACAAGGCCCCGGCCAGGTTGTTATGCCCTGCCGGAATCAGTCCCGCCGCCTCGATGGACTCGCGGAAATAGCGTTCGGCGCCGCTGTAGTCACCGTACTCCAACAGGCGCACCCCTTGGTCGTTGAGGCGCTCGCCAGCAGCCAGATCGAGGGAAACCGGGCCCGCCGCGCCTGCCGGGCCGGAGATGGACCAGCCCCTCGCCCGCGCGGCGCGGGCCGCCTCGCGGTCGCGCCCCAGACAACAGAATTTGTACTTCTTGCCGCTGCCGCAGGGGCAGGACGCATAGGGGTCATGCTGAGGCTTCAAGGAGTTCAACTCCGAGTGAATGGATGCTTCACGTCAGCGCCCGCCGGGACGCCACGCCTGACCCGCCTAGGGCAGCAGCTCTGGCATGAGGAAGTAGAGGCGGCCGGGCTGGATGGCCTGGGCCTCGACCGGCAGCAGCGAGCGCAATCCTAGGCGAGACTCGGCCCGCATCCCCATCAACAAGTCGGTCAGGCGCAGGGGCTGGCGGTAACGCACCACCTTCACCGC
>CAILKC010000938.1 GCA_903834675.1 uncultured Victivallales bacterium
ATACCCAGGCCGCTGGCCTGGGCTGAGGGATGCCGACCCTTTGGGCCTCGGAACCAACGGCGCAATAGCCCCCGTGATGCCGCCGCCGCGGCCACGCCGATTCGACAGGCTCACGGTCTGCGACAGGGCCGCCCTCCAGGCGATCCGGCGCGTCCCGGCCGGATCGGAAGGGGAACCGCGTCGGCAAGTCTCCTTCTGGTATGTCCGGCCACAGCCGGAGGCACTGCTGAACCCTGAACTCCGGGACCTGAGGTGTCACCACCTACGGAACTGACCTGCGCCCCCCAACGGCATCCCGGCGGTTGCCGTAGGCTGATTCCCGGTCTACGTTGCTGAACATGAATGGCACGGCGGACAAAGACCGCACTCCGGGCGACCACTGGTGGCGGGCGGCTCTGCGGCTGGCGTCGGCTGCCTGCTACGCCGTGGATGTACGCCTGAGCCGGTTTGTGCAGCAGTGGCGCGATGGCCGTGCGGCCTATGAACTGCGTGGCCAATGCACCCACTGCGGCGCCTGTTGCGTCACCCCGACGGTGGCCTTGCCGGTAGTGATGTACCGTATTCCCACCATCCGTCGCCTGGTCAACGCCTGGCATCGGCACGTCAACCTGTTTGAACTGCTCGAGGACAACCGGCGCGAGCACCTGCTGGTCTTCCGCTGCCCACACCATGACCCCCATCTCCAGCGCTGTCGTTGTTACCGGAGTCGGCCTGGGATGTGCCGTGATTACCCCCAGAGCCTGGTGCTGTCCGCCAACCCCGAGTTCTTCGAGTCGTGTGGTTACTATGCCCACTATCGCAACGCCGAAGCGATGCGGGAGGCCCTGGCCGACCTGGACCTGCCGCCCGACAAACGGGCGGAGTTAGAGAAACGCCTGCACCTGCAGGAATGAGGAGTGATGACGCGATGCCTGCCCAACGCCTGCCCACCCTGCCCTTTGACCACTTCCTGACCCACGCCGAGGTCAGCGATTTCGTGCAGGCCCTCGCCCAGGCTGCTCCGGACTTGGTCGAGCTCAGCTGCATCGGGCGCTCGCGCGAGGGGCGCGAGGTGCATCTGCTGACCGTGACCGATTTCTCGACCGGCCCCGCGGCGGAGAAGCCGGCGTATCTGATCCACGGCAATATCCACGCGGCCGAACTCTCCGGCACCCATGCCGCGCTCTACACGGCTCGACAGCTCGTCCAGGACCAGCGCCGAAATGCCAGCGAACTCCTGCGGACCGCCTGCTTCTACATCGTTCCCCGGCTGAACCCGGACGGCGCCGAATTCGTGGTCACCACCTCGGGCTCCTGCCGCAGCCGTACCGACCGCTCTACCCTGGTCCCCAACACGCTGTACCAGCAGGACATCGATGGCAACGGCCTGCTCCTCGACCTACGCCAGGAGCACCCCGACGGCCGCTTCGCCATCGACCCTGCCGAGCCGCGACTGCTGGTCCAACGTACCCATCTGAGCAAACCGCCGTTCTACCGCGTCTTTCCAGAGGGTCTCATTCATCAATGGGATGGCAGCGACAGCATCGCGGTCGAGGGGCGCAGCTTCGACTGGAACCGCAACTGGTCGTACGACTGGCGGCCCGAGCCCGAGCAGTGGGGGGCCGGCGACTTTCCCTTTAGCGAACCTGAGATGCGGGCCTTTGCGGAGTTCATCCACGGCCGCCCCAATCTCTTCGCCGTACTGGGCTACCACACCGGTCCCAATGCGGTGCTCCGGCCACCGTCCACCGGAGCCGACCAAGACCTCGATGGGACCGATCTGGCGGTCATGCAGGAACTCGCCGAAATGGGCTCCACCATGACCGGCTTCCCCGTCGTGCCCGTGATCAAGTACCACTACAACCGCCCAGGCCAGAAGGACATCAACCTGCGCGGGCACTTCCACAACTTCGGCTACCACCACCTCGGCCTGTATGTGTTCGAGTTTGAGCTGGGAACCCTGGTCAACAGCGCCGGAACGCCAACCCTGGACATCTTCAACACGAAGGACCAGCAGGAGTACGAAGCGGTCATGCGCCGGGTGCTCACCTGGTGGGACCAGCAGGACCCGGCAAGGCGCGATCCGGTCTTCCACCCGTGGACGCCCGTGCAGCATCCTCAACTGGGCCTGGTCGAGGTCGGCGGCTTCCTGGCGCGCCACCTGGCGGGTCCCACCCTCCCCGAACTCAAGCGCATCGCGGCGGCCACCTACAGATTCACCCTCGCCCACGCCGCCTACCGGCCCGTACTACGCCTTGAAGACGTGAGCGCGGAGCGGCTTGAGGGGCACGTCTGGCGGGTCCGGGTCCGCGTCGCCAACCGCGGTCAACTGCCGACCCACATCAGCGTCAAGGGTAAGTCCCTGCGGCGCCTGCAGCCCGTGCGAGTCGAGTTTGCGCCAGGACCTGGCGTAGAGCAGCTTTCCCGCGAGGGGCACCGCACGCTTGGCCATCTCGGAGCACTGACCGACAGCCGCGTGCTCGAATGGTTCCTGCGGGTCCCGGAGCGAGCCGCGCGGCTGTGCGAACTGACCGTACACGGCGGCACCGCGGGCACCTGCCGACTCAGCGTCCCTCGCCCAGCGCCATGACCTGCCAACCGAGCTTGCAGCTACTCTGTTACCGGCGGGATGCGAGGGTCGCGCAGGCGATCGAGGCTGTCGAACGGCAGCGGCTCGACCCGGTCCGCCACCCCCCAACGCCGCGAGAATGGCCACCAGATCAGCAGCGGTCGGCCGACCAGGTTCCGCCGCGGTACGGTCTTCCAGAACCGACTGTCCAGACTGAACCCGCTGTTGTCACCGAGCATGAAGTACTCCCTCGCGGGCACCGTGAAGGTGGCGCCGTTGCCGGTCAGCACCGCCGCCTGGGACATGTGCGTGTAGCCGTGGTAGCCACCCTTCATGCTGTAGATGCGCCTGAACCCCTGGGCATCCGCCTCGTTCACTAAACGGAAGTCCGCCGCGCCGGGCTCGCGCACGTACAGCTTGCCGTCACGAATCTCCAGTGTATCGCCGGGCAGACCGACCAGGCGCTTGATGTAAAAACGCCCCGCCAAAGGACCGCCATTCTCCCGAAGAATGCCGTCCGTGACGAATACCATGATATCGCCCCGACGCGGCTCCTGGAACGCTAAATGCGTGCGGTCGACAAAGAGGTGATCGCCCAGTTCAAGGGCGCCTCGCACCAGACTGTCGCCGGACTTCAGCGACGCCCCCAGGCCGTGCGTCTGCATCAAGTACTTCCGCACGTCATCCGGGGTGCCAGGAACTTTGTAGGTCACCTCCCCGACGTCAACCAGACTCGACGGGAAGAACGGCAGCGCGGGGCGGGCCGACCGAACCCCAGCCAGGTCGATGTAGCCATCCCCACGCAGGGTGATATCAACGTACCGCCGACTGTAGTTCAGATAGCCGAAGAAGCGCTTCGCCGGATTCAGTCGCAAGGGTTCCTGGGCGGGCACGAAATGGACCCCGAACAGGGTGGGCTGCATACTTCCAGTGGGAATCTTGAAGGGCTGCAGGAACAGGGCGCGAATGCCGAACGCCAACCCCAGCGCGACCACCAGCATCTCGAGATTATCGCGCAAGCGCGGCCATGACCGCCCAGGCAAACGGACCTGCGTTCCATCGCGATAACACTCCAAGCAGGCTTCCGCGGCGTCCACCGTGGTGGCCGGACCGCGAGCCAAACGCAAGGCCGCGATCGCCGCCTCCAAACTGCCGATACATTCCTGCGGCAAAATGTCGCGATCTTTCCGCAGCACATGCCCGTAATGCTTCTCGATGTCGCGCAGTTCCGCGGCGGCCCGCGCCTTACGCCGGTAAAAATGGCGCAGAAACGAATGCCCCACAATGAAGTAGAGCAGGAGAAGATCGAGGACCGCAATCAGTGCCAGGTTCATCCACGCTTACTCCGTGGCCTTGAGCACCGCCACAAACGCTTCCTGCGGAATCTGCACACTGCCGATCTCCTTCATCCGCGCCTTGCCCTCTTTCTGCTTCTCGAGCAGCTTACGCTTGCGGCTGATGTCGCCGCCATAGCACTTCGACGTCACGTCCTTGCGCAACTGTCGCACGTCCTCGCGAGCCACGATCTTACCCCCCACCGCGCCCTGAATGGCTATCTTGAACAGGTGCGGCGGAATCACGTCCTTCAGCCGCTTGGCCAGTTGCCGGGCCCGGAACGGAGCGCGGTCGATATGCACGATCGAGGCAAACGCATCGATGCCCTCGCCGTTCACCAGGATCTCCAACTTTACCAACGGCCCGGCTTCGTAGCCGTCAGGTTCGTAGTCCATGCTGCCATAGCCGCGAGTAACGGTCTTGAGCTTATCGTAGAAATCGAGCACGATCTCATGCAGCGGCATCCGCGCCGTCATCATGATATGCCCACGATCCACGCTGTCGGTATGCTGCACCGCCCCGCGCTTCTCCATGATCAGGTTCATCAGCGCTCCGACATAGCCGACCGGGGCCATGATCTGCACCTTGATCATGGGTTCTTCAATGTGGTCGATCACGGTCGGATCCGGCATGTGGATGGGGTTGTGCAGTTCCCGCATGGTGCCGTCACGCATGTAGACATGGTAGACCACGCTGGGGTAGGTCAGGATGATGTCCATGTCGTACTCGCGCCGCAGGCGCTCCTGGACAATCTCCATGTGCAGCAAGCCGAGAAAGCCGCAACGGAAACCAGCCCCGAGGGCAACCGAACTCTCGGGCTGTGAGACAAAGGCGCTGTCGTTGAGCTGTAGCTTGGTGATGTTGAACTTCAGGGCCTCGTAGTCACGCGTGTCGATGGGGTAGATGCCACTGAACACCATCGGGTGGACTTTCTGGAAGCCCGGCAACGGCTCCGTGCAGGGATGCCGCGCCAGGGTGATAGTGTCGCCAATGTGTACATCCAAGGGCTCGCGGATCGACGTGATCAGGTAGCCGACTTGGCCGCTGCTGAGCCCCTCGTCGACCCGCATCTCCGGACAGAAGATGCCCACCTCCTTCACCTCCGACTCCAGTCCCGTGCTGAACATCCGCACCTTGTCTCCGGCACGGACGGCACCGCTGAGCAGGCGCACGTAGGCCACCACGCCCCGGTAGACATCAAACACCGAATCGAAGACCAGGGCGCGCAGGACGTCGTCGCCATGCGCCGCCGGGGCAGGAACACGCGCCACCACCGCCTCCAGCAGTTCGTGGATGCCAAGCCCAGCCTTGGCGCTGGCCAGCAGGGCCTCCTCGCGCGGAATCGACAAAAGCTCCTCGATCTGGGTCAGGCAGGTGTCCACGTCGGCCGCCGGCAGATCAATCTTGTTGATGACCGGGATCACAGTCAGGTTCTGACGCATCGCCAGGTTGGCGTTGGCCACCGTCTGCGCCTGTACGCCCTGCGAAGCATCTACCAGGAGCAGCGCGCCTTCACAGGCCGCCAGGCTGCGGCTGACCTCATAGGAGAAGTCGACGTGTCCAGGAGTGTCGATGAGGTTCAACTGATAGGTCTGACCGTCATCGGCCGGAAAGCTCATGCGCACCGGGTGGCACTTGATCGTTATGCCCCGCTCCCGCTCCAAGTCCATGGCATCCAGTACCTGGTCGTGAAAGGTACGCTCATCGATGGTATGCGTGTGCAACAAGAAACGGTCAGCCAGCGTGCTCTTGCCGTGGTCGATGTGGGCAATGATGCTGAAATTGCGGATGAGATGGTTGGGAAAGTCTGTCATGAGTGAATCGCCGGAAATTCCTTTAGTGTCTGCCAATCATGGCCAGGGCCCACAACCCTCCCACCTGGTAAACGACATTCGGCAACCACATCAGCAGCTCAGGGTGCAGGTTGGAGGAACTCCTCAAACTGCTGCTGATGACGATGAAGGCGTAGAAACCCAGGGCGAGAAGCAGCGAGATCAACAGCCCCACGGAGGTCTCGGAACGGCGCCCCCGCGTGGCAAAGGGTATGCCTACCAGTAGAAAGGCGATGGGGGAGAGCGACATCGACATGCGCATGTGCAACTCAACTTGCAGCGGCGTGACGTTACCGCCCGCCTGGGACTCAAGATAGATCCGCGCAAACAACATGCCCAGATCCATATGCCTGGGCTTCCGAGCCAACTTCCGCAGCCCCATGCCCCCGTCACTGCTCAGAGGCAACGTCGTTTCGCGCGCCGCATAGCGCTGCGGCATGCTGGACTCCCCCTTCTCCGGGACCCCCGGGTCAAGCTGGCCGAAGGTGGCGTCCTGCAAGACCAAATCAAAGGAGCGCCTGGCCGGGTCAGCCCGCACCCGCCCCTGCCGTGCCGTGATCGTCTGCTGTAGCCGCTTTTCCCTGTCCTGAACCAGAATGTGGATCCCGTACAGAATCTCACCCTCGCGATGATCCACGCGGATATTCAGACCTTCAAGTTCGACAAAATTGTCGCTGTCGGCAAGCAGCGCTGCCGGGCTGATCGCCGCCTGCTCCCACAAGAGCTGCTCGGCCGCATACCGGCAACGCGGCGCCAGCGTCGTCGTGAACCAGAAAGAGAGAGCGCTGAGCCCGACACTGAGCAACAAACCAGGCGCAATCACCTGCCATAGGCTGATCCCGCAGGCTTTCATCGCCGTGAGCTCGTTGTCGGCCGCCAGGTGGCTGAACACCAATACCGTGGCGACCAGCATGGACAAGGGCAGCGTAAAACGCATCATGTCCGGCAGACTCAGCAGCAGGAAGCGCCCCAACACCACCAGCGACCCCCCCCGTGACAGCCAGTCGAACACCCGGAAAACATGCCCGGCCGCCATGACGAAGGTCAGCACACCAATGGCCAACAGCACCGTAGTCACCAGCAGTCTGGCGACATACGCGTTGAGGATTCTCATCAGAACGACCAGCCGATGTTGAAGTGGAAGCGGCCGTTGCCACCCTCCAGATGATCCCATTGCGTCAGGATCGGAAAGCCGTACTCAAGACGCAGAGGAAGAGCCTTCAGTTGCAGGCCCAGACCAACGCTGGCATTCAGATCACCCGGGTTGAAATCGAAGCTGTCCTCCCACACGTTGCCCACATCCAGGAAGGGATAGACGAAGAGGACGCCCGCCACTTCGTAGGCCCATTCCACATTGCCCACAAACCGTGACTTTCCGCCGAGGGGGCTGTCCCCGCCGTCGACCGGTCCCACCTCACGAAAATCAAAACCGCGAAGGCTGCCAGCCCCGCCGGCAAAGTAGCGGTCAAAGATCGCCACCTCATCGCCCGTGATCTTCTGCGCCACGCCGATCTCCGCGTTCAACCGCAGCACATTGTTCCTGGACACCGAGACGTACTTCCGTACCTGTGTGTTCAGTCGCAGTACGTCGCTGTAACTGCCCAGCAGCGAGGTGACCAACTCGGGCTCGATGCTGAACCGCGAGCCCTTGCGCGGGAAGGTGAAGTCGTCACGCGTGTCGCGCACCACCCCGGCCAGCGCACGATTGGCCCAGTACGAGCCCTCCTCATCCGCGAGCCTGGTGTCAAGCACCTTCGACAGCGTGCCATCATCGTTCTTCCGATAGGGCGAATCGTCGAAGTTGTCCAGCTTCACCCGGTCGAACATGACACCGTAGGACAGGCGCCAAAACGTCCGCAAGGGCTGCGTCAACTTCACGCCCAGGCCCATATCGGTCTGGTCATACTGGTCATACTCGCGCGAACTCCGGAACAGCTCCGTATTCAGGCTCAGGCGGCGCTGCAGGAACCAGGGCTCAGTAAAGTCCACGCGGAAGTCGGAGGTCTGCGTGCCCAGACTCGTGCGCAAACGCAGGCGCTGACCGCCGCCCTTCGGCGGCCAATCGTGGAACAGTCGGCTGAGATCGAAGTTGTTCTCAGTCAGTTCGAGATAGCCAATGACGCTATCCTCGGTAGAGAACCCGGCGCCCAGAACCAGCGAGCCCGTACGCTTCTCGCTGAGCTGGATGCGCAGATCTTTCAGGTCCTCGCGCTGAGTATCCACAGGGCTGATCTCGACCGTCTCAAAGTAGTTCAACTGAGTCAGGCGACTCTTGGATACCCGGATCTTCGAAGCATCGCCCAAGTCTCCAGGATGGATGGCCAACTCCCGCCGTATAACCCGGTCCTTCGTCTCTTCGTTGCCGACGATGGCGATATCCCGAATGCGCGACGGACTGCCTTCGCGGATGCGATAGGTGACCGCCACCTTCTGCTCCCCGACATTGCGGTCCCATTCCGCCAGACAACGCAGGTCCAGGTAACCGAGGGGCTCGTACTTGCCGCGCAACGACTTCAGGTCCGTCTCCTGGGTGGTGGAGCTGTATACCGTGCCACTCGTCATCTTCAGCAGGGGCAGTAGTTCCTGCTGCCGGAAGCGGTCCCCCACCACCTCCACTGCCACGGCGGAGACGGTATAGGGCTTACCCTCAGCAAGATGGAACACCAGGCTCACCCAACCCCGGTCCGCGCTGTACCGCGTCTCTACCTTGACCACCGCGAAATCCAGGTAACCCTTGGTGAGATACAGCTCGCGCAACAGGTCCTTATCCACCTCCACCTGCGGCTCGTTGTAGTAGTTGCGAAAGCGGAAGACATAGCGCCACCACTGACGATGCGTGCGCACCGTGCTCTGCAACACTTTCCCCTCGACCGCTACGTTGCCCGCGAACTGCACCCCCTGCAACTTGGCCCGCGGCACCTCCTGAATCTTGAAGACGATATCCACCGTCTGGGTGTCGCCAACCGGGCGCGACTCAAAGGTCACCGCGGTGCCATGGTAACCGCCTTCCTCGTAGCGATCCAGCACGGCAACGCGATCCTTGGCCACCTGGCCCTCATCCAGCGGAACCCCCTCCTTGTGCGTGACCAGCGCCCGCAGACGCTTGCTCTTGTAGGCAGAATTGCCCTCAAATACGATCTTGTGAACGCTCAGTTTTGGCTTGACTAGAAAGATGATAAGGACGCTGCCCCCCGCCTGCTCCTCAACCTCGTAGCGCACGTCCTGAAACGGGCCCAAACCGTACAGCCGCTTCAGATCGTCAGACAGCGTCGTAGGGTTGAACACACTCCCGGGAACGCTCTGGATCGAGCCAAGCACCAACTGCCGCAGCGACTCCGGACTGAGGTCTGGCACCGTACAGCGCACGACCACGTCGCTGATCTGCGCGGCCCGCAACCATGCCCCCGTGCCCAGAAACAGGACGAGCCCAAGCCTGCAGACCGTCCGCGACATCCGCTTGTACTGTGCTGAAAATGCCATATCTCGCTCCTCTGCCACTGCTCTCGCTCTATGCCTCTCTCCACCGCACTCAACCGGCCCAGCCACCGTTCCTGCCGAACCGGCCCGAACTCTATACCTCCGGCACATCCTCATCCGCAATCCGCGACCGACTCTCGAACCGCGTGTACACCGGACGGAACACCAATTGCGCCAGGCCGGTCTCGCCATTGCGGTTCTTGGCCACGATCAGCTCCGCCGCTACCCCACGCGCCGCCTTCTCGCGATCCAATTGCTCTTCTCGGTCACGATGCAGCAGCGCCACGACGTCCGCATCCTGCTCGATGGCGCCAGATTCACGCAAGTGCGCCAGCCGCGGCCGTTGGCCTGGCTGCTCCGCCTGCCGATTCAACTGCGCCAGCACCACAATGGGTATCTCAAGCTCTTTTGCGAGAGCCTTGATCGACCCCGACATGCGCGCCACCTCGTTCTCCCGGTTGGCATTGCGGTTCATGCCACTAACCTGGATGAGCTGCAGATAGTCAATGAACAGGACGGCAATACCATAGTCGCGCTTCATCCGTCGTGCTTTGTTCTTGAGCTCGAGAATGTCAATGCCACCACTGTCATCAATCACCATCCTGGCGTCGCGCAACCGCTGACTGGCCGTCATGAGTTCCATCCAGCGCGCGGTCGTCATGGCGCCCTCGCGCACTTCCGATAGCCCAATCCGCGCATCGCTGCAAAGCAGGCGCAACACGAGCTGCTGTGCCGGCATCTCCAGACTGAAAATACCCACGGGGTGCGGCGGCGTACCCAGGGCGATACTCGCTGCCATATTCAGCGCCAAAGCCGTCTTGCCGATCGAGGGCCGCGCCGCAATCACGATCATCTCTCCGGGGCGTAACCCGGTGATCAGCCGGTCGACGTCATCGAACCCCGTGGACAACCCCAAAGCCCCCTGATCGCCCTTCTGCAACTTCTCCAAGTAGTCCACGGCCGGCATCATCAGCTCGTGCAGCGTACGCAGACGCGTCGTGTCATGCGACGCGGTGACCTCCAGAATCTCCTGCTCGATCTCGTCCAGCAGCAGACGGACGTCGTCGGTCGGCTGGAAACAGCGATCCGCGGTCCGCTGGCAAGTCCCGATCAAGCGCCGCAATACCGCGTTCTGCCAGACGATGTCGGCATATTGCTCGACGTTCGCCGGCGTCGCCACGGAGTTGCTCACCTGCGCCAAATAGGCGCGCCCTCCGGCCGCCTCAAGACGCCCCGACCGAGCCAGCGCATCGGCCAGGGTGATCAGGTCCAACTGCCCCCGGCCCCCCTCCTCAACCAGGGACCGGATGGCAAGATACATCACCTGATGCTCGGCCCGATGGAAGTAGTCCGCCCCCGGCAACCGCATCAGCACCGTGTCCAACGCCACGGCCGGATCCAGCAGAACACACCCCAAGACCGCCATCTCCGCTTCGTGGTTGTGCGGGTAGTGGCGCTCGGAAAGGGGCGTCGGGACGGTCGGCCCGGCCGAACTGGACGATGACTCCATTAAAGACCCTCGCGCGCAGGCGCCTTAGCGGACCCCGCGGTGGGTCCCACCATAGCCCAGCCCCCGCGAATTGCCAGCCGCAACGCCTGAGGCTGGCGCGGACAGCAAGAAGCCCGGGCCAGCAGGTCTCGCTGCCAGCCCGGGCCCAGATCGCTTCACTGCGTCACCTGGCCTCAGGCGCGCACGACCCACACCTTCAGAGCCGCCTGCACGTTGTCGTGCAGCCGGACGTTCACGGTGAAGACGCCAAGCTCCTTGATGGGCTCATCGAGAAGAACCGCAGAGCGGTCCAGCTCGACGCCCTGAGCTACCAGCGCCTCCGCAATCTGTACCGACGATACCGAGCCGTACAACTTGTCGTTCTCGCCGGCTTCAACCGTCAAGCTGACGGACAACTTCGATATCTTCTCGGCCATCGCCTGCGCCACCGCCAAGCGTTCCTCGTGCTCTTTCTGCATCAGCAACTTGCGCGAATCGAGACGACGTAACGTCCCCGGCGTCACTGCCGCCGCCAACTTGCGCGGCAGCAGATAGTTGCGCGCAAAGCCTTCGGCCACCCGAACCCGGTCGCCAAGATGACCAAGACTCGCAACATCCTCGATCAGAATCAGTTCAACAGCCATCGCAGGTCACTCCTTCTGTGCCGGATTCTCAGGGAACCAGAGCCAGAACGCGGGCACGCTTGATGGCCGAAGAGAGCATCTTCTGGTGTTTGAAGCAGTTACCCGTGATGCGGCAAGGCAGAATCTTGCCCGCTTCCGTCTCATAGCGCCGCAGCAGATCCACATCCTTGAAGTCGATATGGGCCACCTTGTTCTCGCACAGGCGGCAGACCTTCTGCCGGACGACCTTCCGGCGACGCTTTCTCCGATTGGTTGGACGCATGGTTGCCATCGTTGATTGCTCCTTACTGCAGCACGTTCACACTCGTGTTGGTGTCGACTCGTGGCCCACTGCGGACCGGACCTACTCACCGTGGGCGCCAAGCCCGGCGCCCGTATGGACTCTAGAAAGGAAGGCCCCCCGGGGCTCCTCCCGCGTCAGTCGGCAGAGGCTCGAACGCGGGCATCTGAACCCGGACACGCGCCGGTTCGGATTCGCCCGCAGACGTCGCCCCGCTCGGCTCGCCTACCGCCACCACGCCATCCGCCCCGGAAACGGGCGCCACCGCGAAATCGCCCCTCAGCGGCGGGCCGACAAACTGGACCCGCTCAGCCTGCACGCACAACCGACTCCGGCGTTTTCCCGTCTCGCGATCATCCCACTGGTCTAAACGCAAGCGCCCCTCGACCAACGCTGGCGCCCCCTTGCGCAGATAGGTGGAACAACTCAGGGCCTGCTGCCCCCACACATCAAGGTCCACAAAGCACGTCTCTTCGCGGGCCGCGCCGGACGCCGTGGCATAGCGATGGTTCACGGCCAAGCCGAACGAACACACCGCCGTGCCCTGAGGCGTATAGCGCAACTCGGGGTCCCGGGTCAGATTCCCCAGCAGGATGACCTTGTTCAACGCCGGCATGAATCACCGCCCGCGGTCACGACCACCATCCCGGTCACGGCCACCATCCCGGTCACGGCCACCGTCCCGATCACGGCCACCATCCCGATCACGACCGCCGCCACCACCCATATCACCGTAACTCCCAAAGTCGATACGGGGAGTGGTATTCAGCTTCGTCGGGTCAGACCCTTCCTCGTAATCGAACACCTCAAGACGCAGCACCGTGCTGTTCAGCCGATAGCGGTCCTTCAACACCGCCACATTCTCGCTCGCCAGGTCCACGACCAGGTCCCAGTAGACCCCGGCCTTGTGCTTGCCAATGGGCCGCGCAAACTGCCGACGGCCCAGCGATACGCACTTCTGCACCTTGCCGCCTAGCGCCTCAACTTGCGCCCCTGCTGCCTTCGTGAAGATTTCACCGCTATCCTCAAGCTTCTTCGGGTCGAGGATGAAGATTGTCTCATAGGTTCTCAATGCCTGCTACTCCTTGTGTCTCTGTGGCACTGACTGCGGCCGCGGTCCAACCGTTGAACCGATTCATCGCCGCCGACACGCCATCCGTCAGCAGTGCTTGCACCGCTGCAACGGCCGCCGTCACGCTCTGACCGATCACGGGGATTTCCGCGGCAGCCCAAGGGGCGAGCACATAGTCGATGCCCGCCCCGGACTCCGGTCTCCCAATGCCCACTCGGAGACGCGGAAACTGGTCGGTCCCCAGCTCCCGGATGACTGACTCGACGCCCCGGTGTCCGCCGCTGCTGCCGCCTTGGCGAAGGCGGATACGGCCCAACGACAGATCCAGGCAATCGTAGATGACCAGCACCCTTCCGGGGGCTAGCCCCAGACGCTCCGTCACCCGTCTCACCGCGGCGCCGCTACAGTTCATGAAGGTCATGGGCTTTATCAGGTACAACACCCGGTCACCCATGACCGCACGCTGCAACAGTAGTTCCGGGCCTGGCGCTGCCAGTGGTTGTGCCCCCAGGGCCTCAGCGGCCCGGTCCACCACCAGAAACCCGGCGTTATGCCGCGTCGTCTGGTAGCGCATGCCGGGATTACCGAGTCCCGCGATCACCCACACATGCACCGCCACGCCCCCTTGCCGCCACCGCGAGGTCAACCACCCACGTGGCTTCTATGCCAAACGGACGACGACCGAAGTGCGCGGCAGCAACTCCGCCTCTCCGGTCGCAATCCGCTACCGACTGCTGGGCCTGCTTCAGGGCCCCTGTCTTACTTCTTGTCCGCCTTCTTATCCGCCTTCTTATCGCCCTCAGCCGCCGCGGCACCCTCGGCCGCTGCCCCTTCGGCGCCCGCGGCCACTGCCGCCACCTCAGCCGGAGCCTCTTCCTTGACCTCTTCGACCTTCGGCAGACGCACTTGGAAAGCCGCCAGGCCGGGGTCGGAGACCGCCCGGATACCCTCCGGCATAACCATGTCGCGCACATGCATCGTGGTGTCCAGATCCATGCCGCTGACGTCGACGTCGATGGACTCGGGCAGATCCCCGGGCAGACACTCGATGTCAACTGAATGCAGAATCTGCTCCAGCTGACCGCCGCGCGAGGCGCCCATCGGCACGCCATGGAAGTCCACGGGAACCGTTGAGCGAATCAGCTCGTCTGCGCGTACCGCCAGGAAATCAAGATGCAGAATGAGGTCCGACACAGGGTGCCGCTGCACCGCCTTCAGAATCGCCGTCGCCGGCTCCCCACCCTCTATATTCAAGCTCATCAATCCCGGGTGGTGCAACACCGCCTGGGCCGTGGCTTCAGCAATGGCAAGAGTCTGCACCGCAGCGCCGTGCCCGTAAAGAACCGCGGGCACAATGCCCGCCCCGCGCTGACGCCGCGACGCGCTACTGCCTAGGTTGACACGCGGCTTGGTCTCAATCGTCAATGTCTTCGACCTGCTCATGGAACCCCGTTCCTTTCCAATACCCGCAAACTGGCTGTCCCAGCCTTACACCCGAAAACAGGTGCGATCGGTAATATACTACAGGTAGTGAGCCGCCTCCAGTCGGAACAACGAGGAAACCGATTGCCCCTCATGGATGCGCCGAATGGCCTCGCCCAGAAGCCGCGCCACGCTCAACACCTGCACCTTCGGGTCCTGTAGTTCCGCGGCCAGCGGCACACTATCCGTGACAATCAACTGCCGGATCGGGCTGCGCCGCAGCGCCTCCAGTCCCTCCAGCGTCAGACAGCAGTGCGACACCGCCGCATAGATACCGCCTGCGCCCGCCTCGGCCAGGCGCTCTGCCGCCTGCACCAGCGTCGAAGCGGTTGCGGTAAGGTCATCCACCAACACGCAGTCGCGGCCACTGACATCGCCGACCAGGTGCGACGAGGCCACCTGCGTGGCGCTGACGCGGCGCTTGGCCACCACGGCAAAACCCGCCCCCAGCATATCCGCGTAGGCCTGCGCAATCTTCACGCTGCCCGAGTCAGGCGCTACCACCACGGCCTCCGGATGCAAGGTCTTCTGCAGATGGCTTACCAACACCGGCGCGGCATACAGGCAGTCCACCGGAATGTCGAAAAAACCCTGAATCTGCTGCGCGTGCAGATCCATGGTCAGAATCCGCTCCGCACCCGCGGTCACCAGCAGATTCGCCACCAACTTGGCCGTGATCGGTACCCGCGGCTGATCCTTACGGTCCTGCCGGGCATAGCCGAAGTACGGCAACACCGCCGTGATGCGACCGCAGGACGCCCGCCGCGCCGCATCCAGCAGGATCAGCAACTCCATCAGGTTCTCGTTCGGCGGCGAACAGGTGGGCTGGATGATGAACACATCATCGCCACGCACATGGTCTTCGTACTTGACCGAAATCTCGCCGCCAGGAAAACGGCCGATCCGCAGTTCGCCGATCTGCGTACCGATGGCGGCGGCAATCCGCCGCGCGAGTTCCGGATGCGCCGATCCGGTAAAAAGTTTGATGTCCATGTCCGCTTGCCCGCTCCGGTCTGCAACACGCTGAAACGATTACTATAGTCGGCGCAGGTTGAACTGCCACCGGATGGCCGGGAGGGGACGCAGGTCAGTTCCGTAGGTGGTGACACCTCAGGTCCTGGGGTTCAGGAAACGGCGAGACGGCGAGACGGGGAAACGGCGACTGGAGGAGACGGACAGGGAGACTGGCGGAGAGGAAAACAGGGTTCAGGGTCAGCCCAGC
>CAILKC010000939.1 GCA_903834675.1 uncultured Victivallales bacterium
TACGGCGGAGACCGCCGGCTCCAGGGGATTACGGCGGAGACCGCCGGCTCCAGGGGATTACGGCGGAGACCGCCGGCTCCAGGGGATTACGGCGGAGACCGCCGGCTCCAGGGGGATACGGCGGAGACCGCCGGCTCCAGGGATGGCGTTATCGTGCGCTGTGCGGCATGGACCCCGCGAGGGCGGCCCTGCGTGGCCGCCGCGGCGCTCACACAGGAGCTCCCTCCAGGCGTCCGTCGTCCGCGGCCGCGGACGTGGACGGACTCAGAGCCGCGCGGCGGACCCGCCGACAGCGGCCTCGGTCCCGACACTGACAGCGCTTTCCTGAAACAGCCCTACGCGACGTTCGACTATCCGCGATACTGTGCGACAGTGAGGGTACAGAGGACCGCAGAAAGGACCGCAGAACCATGGCTAACGCTACCGTCTTATCTCTCTGTCTCGTTCTGGCGTCGGGCGCGGGTTGGGCTGCCGGGCTCGAGCTCCATGTGGCTCCCGACGGCAGTGATGCGGGACCGGGCACGCTCGCGCAGCCCTTCCAGAGCCTCGCCCGAGCCCGGGATGCCGTTCGGGTAGGGAAGCAGGACGGCGGGGCGACGGTCTGGCTCCACGGCGGAACCTACTACCTCCCCGAACCAGTGGTGTTTACGGCCGCGGACTCGGGGGCCGACGGAGCGCCGGTGGTCTACCGTGCGGTGGAGGGCGAGGCGGTCTGGCTGAATGGCGGCTTGCCCTTGCCTCTGGCTGCCTTCACGCCCGTGACCGACGCGGCCGTGCTGGCGCGCCTCGATCCCGCCGCCCGGCTGACCGTCCGACAGTTTACCCTCACCCAGGACCAGCGCGCCCGCCTCTCGCCTGGCTGGCCCGACAGCTGGTGGACCTACGACCGGCAGGTGACCGCACTGACCGAGTTGTTCGCTGCCGACCGGCGCCTGCCCATGGCGCGCTGGCCCAACGAGGGCTACAGCACCTTCGGCGACATCGTCGTGCCCGGCGGCGGCGAAGGCCAGACGTCGACTTTCAGGTACGAAGGCGAGCGTCCCGAACGCTGGCGAACGGCGCTGGATTCGGGCCTCTGGCTCTACGGCTACTGGCGGCGGGGCTACCGGGCTGAGTTCATCAAGGTCAAGGCCATCAACCCAGAGACAAAGACCCTCGAACTGGCTACCCGAAACAGCCTCGGCGGCCTGGAAACTGGGGGCGCCAACCGCTACGGCGCCATGCCCGTACTCGAGGAACTCGACCGGCCTGGTGAGTGGTATCTCGACCGGGCGCGAGGGCTGCTCTTCCTTTGGCCTCCCGAGTCTCCACGGACAGCGCACGTCGTCCTCTCGGTCAACCCCACGGCCCTGCTGCAGTGCGTAGACGCCTCGCACCTGGAATTTCGGGGGCTCGGCCTTGAGTGCTCCGCCGCCTGCGGGATTCGCCTCGACAAGGGCAGCAACTGCCGGGTGGTGGGCTGCGAAGTCCGCAACGTAGGCACGCAGGGCATCGTGGTCAGTGGCGCTCGGCACCAGGTCCTCGGTTGCGACATCCACCACACCGGCGACAAGGCCATCGCCCTGGATTCGGGCGACCGCTATACCCTGACCCGCGGCGAGTCGGTCATCGACAACTGCCACCTGCATCACACCAATCAGGTCGTCCGCGCCGGCTCCCAGGCGGTGAGCCTGAACGGGGTCGGCAACCGCCTGTCCCACAATCTTATCCATGATACCGGCTACATCGCCATCAGCTTCGCCGGGAACGACCACGTCATGGAGTACAACCGGCTGTTCCGCACCAATGTCGAAGCCACCGAGGGGGGCGTGTTCTACACCGGGCGCGACTGGACCAGCCGAGGCAGCGTCATTCGCTACAACTTCATCCACCAGGTCGAGGATAGCTTCGAGGGCTGCGGCAGTTCCACGCGCTTCGTGCATCTCGATGATTCCGCGCCGGAGATCGACATCTACGGCAATGTCTGCTACCGCATCGGGGGCGGGGTCTCGGTCTGCGGCGGCGCGGCCAATAGGGTCCACGACAATCTCTTCATCGAATGCAGTTGGGGTGTGGACATCGGCCCGCGCGGCAAGGACATGTTCCTCAGCGCTGACCAGGGCGGCTACAGGATCAACCCCGACGACCTGGCCAGCGGCGGCTGGAAAAGCCTGGCGACGTTGCTTGAGCGCTACCACTGGAACCAGCCACCCTACAGCACCGCCTACCCGAAACTGCTGGAGATCTTCCGCCAGGAACCCATCGCGGCGCCCTGGTTCAACCAGGTCCGTCACAACCTGGCGGTGGACTGCGGCAGGGCCGTGCGGGAGACCGGCATGGAGCCCGGCTGGTCGATCATTGAAGAGAACTGGGACCTGCCTGATCCGGGCTTTGTGCAGCCGGACCGGACCCGTCTGGACTTCCGTCTCACGCCTGACGGCCCGGCAGCCAAACAGGGCTTCGCGGCGATCCCATTCGCGCAGATCGGGCTGTACGAGTCCCCCGATCGGCGCAGCTGGCCCGTGCCGCTGGACCTCCCGCCCACGGACTGGAAGCCGCGCTGGATGCGGCTGCAGGACGCGGCGGCAGCCTCGGCGGACCGACTGCCGCTGTTCCGGGCCAATCACACCGACGCCGCGATCACGGTAGACGGCGCCATCAACCCGATGGAGTGGACCCCGGGTGACGCCACCGGGAGCGCCCCCGAGAGGCACGACACGGCTGTGCTCGAGCGCACCGTCAGCGGTGACGCGGCGGCTCACCCGAGCCGTTGTCTGCTGCAGGTCGACGAGGCCCATCTCTATCTCGCCTTCGAGAACGAGGTGGACCCCGCCGTCGGTCCCACGGGCGGGCATGCCTGGGGCAAGGACGACGCGGTCGAAGTCGCCATCGCCGAGAAGGCGGAGGCGGTCGGGCCCGTGCTGGTGTTTCGGGGCTTTGCGGACGGTACCTGGGTGGTCAGCGACGAGTCGGGGGCACCGGCGCTGGTGCTCGCCAGGATCCGCGCGGGCGGTGTCGCCTACGCTGCCAAGACCGTCAGTCAGGGCCTTTGGACGGCCGAGTGGCGCCTCCCCTTTGCGGCACTGGGCCTCGAACCAAAGGTACGCAACCCTCGCCTGCTCCTGAACTTGAGCACCCACAAAGCCGCGGACCGGCAGTGGGTTTGCTGGCAGCCCACCAAGGCCCACACCTTCGCTGTCGCGAGCGCCGGGCGGCTTTGGCTGGCGCCGTTTGGGAACGTCGCCTGGGGCGACAGCGAACCGCCATCGGGCCGCATCGACATCGACGCCCGCAGCACGGGCGTGACCATGAAGGCCAGCCGCGACTGCGAGGTGGGCACCTGGGCCAAACCCCTGGGCACCTACCTCACGGCCTCGACTGGTCTGCTCAAGAGCACCGCCTGGCAGGAGATGAGCTTCACCTTCGTGCCGGAACAGGATGGCAGCGTGGACCTGCGCCTGATGGGGCGCGGCGTCAACCATCCCGGCACGGGCGCGTTCATCCCCGTCTGGGTGTACGTCGACGATGTCCGCGTCGAAGGCGCCACCCTGACCAACGGCGGCTTCGAGGCCGCGGGCGAGAAAGACCTCCCCGCCGCCTGGCGCCGCGAGCTGGACCCCGCCTGGCTCCACGATGCGAAGATAGCCGCGGAGGGGGAGGGGTTCGTGAAGACCTGGCACAACGGCCGTTTCACCCAGACCCTCACCGTGACCAAAGGCCGGCCGGTCACCGTGCGCGCCAAGGTCCGCGCCCCGTAGTTGTAGATGGAGGCGAGTTAGCCGGGATTGTTCACGAGTGCAGGGGGTAGGGTTTGTAGTCCCGCGTTCACGCGGTCCTGAGGTCGCTCCGCAACTCTTTCCGCCTGAAGGCGGTACTACGAACGCCTGGGCACCCGTGCGGGCGTTCATGAATAACCCAGGTTAGCGGAGTGCGCGAAACCGGCTGAAGCCTCTACTACCGACCCGGGCCTGGGGTCATGCGGGCAACGGCAGGCCGGACACTCGCCTCACCAGGTCAGCACATAGCGCCCCGCGCCAGGCCTGCCGACGGAGAACTTCACCCGCCCGTCCACCATCTCGACGGGTACGGCGCCCATGGGTGCGGCGGTGCCGGCAGCGCCAGCCTCAACCCGGACCTTGGCCGGATCGATCGTCACCCCCAGCAGCAGGCGGCGGAGGTCCAAGGCGACCCCAAAAGCGCGGTCACGCGGATAGGGGAAGAGCGTGAGTCGATCCGCCTCCCGGTTCACTTTGACGGCGCCGTCGGTGGCGATGCTGCCAAAGTCCACCCAGGTTCCCGGCGGATTGAGCCGCACGGTGAAGTCGGCCTGGCCGGCGTTCAGCCGCGCGGCGACCTCGTCCAGGCTGCCCAGCCGCACCCCGGTAATGCGCCCGTCAGCCCGCTCGAGCCGCAGCCGGGCGAGGTAGATGCAGCCGTCTCGCTCCAGGCCTTTCAAGGACAGTCGTCCCCCCTTGTGGAGACCGATGACCAGGTCGTATTCGTCGTGCGGTGAAGCCTCGGGAATCTCAACCTCGTAGGGGCCGTCGATGATCACCTCACCCGGGCGCCAGGTTGTGGTTGGCCGGGGAAGTTCGTGATCCTGCTGGAAGACGATGCCACGGTTGCGCGTGTCTGCCTCGTTACGGAAATGCACGAAGCAGCGGTAATCCGTCCCGACCTCCTGGTTGACCCGCCATTCGTAGGTCACCCGGAGGCGCCGATCACCAAGATAGGTAAGCTCACGCAGGCGGGGCTCGATGTCCACCGCGGCCTTGAGGTACGGCATCTCGACGTGAGTGCGGGCATCCGCAAAGACAAACTCCGGGCATTCGGCGAAGTCCGCAATCCGTCCCTCGCGCAGGCTGGTATGGACCTCGGTGCCGGGGCCCAGCGCCAGGAATCCCCAGGTCGGCAGCAGGCGCCCCTCCACGGTCCACGGCGTCGGCCCCCAGTTCACCCACAGCCGCAGTCCCGAATCGTAGATGAGGCGCTGCCTGAGCGTATCGCCCAGCACCAGGGCGAGGCTACCGGGTACCAGCCGACCCCCGACCTCGTAGCGAATGTCGGTCACGCGGGCATTGCCATAGAGACGCTGGACCGGATGCACCAGGTGATGCTCGCGCGCCACCCATTGCACGTTATCCACCTGGGCGGCGCCGACGAAGCCGGCGTGACCGTAGGCCAGCTCCTGGGCACGGTACTTGTCGATCTGTTCCATAGTCCCGACATCGTGGCCGAAACGATGCTTGTAGCCACCTCGGAACCAGCGCTCGTAGTACCCCATCCCGTGATTGACCATCTGCGGGTGGAGCCGCAGCAGGTCGAAATCGAGAAACGGCGCGTGATCTTCGCCACCGCCGACCTGGGCCTCGACACCATCACACAACCCGGCCCAGTAGAAGTGGTTGTGACCTTCGCCGAAGAGCGGTCCGCCATGTGTGTCCCGCATGAACTGGAACAACTCACGGTCGGCGCGCACCTTCGCCAGCAGCATGGCCGCCAGGGGCTGCCCGGCCTCATGGTCAAGCTGGTGCCAGGGCGGCACGCAGGTATGGACGTCGAGGTAGGCGGCCGTGGTGCCGTAGCGCCGATGGATCTCAGGGGCATTCTGTCGCGCATAGTCGAGGGCGCGGGTACACTTCAAGCCGAAACTCTGGACCTTGGTGCCGGTATTGAACCAGGCCAGCGACGGCGTCCCGTCGGCGCGCAACACCCGCGCCGTAGCGTCGTAGGAGGGCGCATCGGGGTAGAGGTCGATGTAGTTCTCGTGCACCGACCAGACATAGCCACACTCGTTGGCGGCGAGGCCAAACAGCCGCATGCCCTCGTCGCCCCCCAGGCCGGGGTTGGCCGGGATATGGTCGGGAAGCTTGACGTCGTAGCCGAAACGCTGCCAGGCATGGTTGATGATGGCCAGGTGGTCAATCCCGTGGTCCTTCAGATTGCGCAGGTTCGCCGCACTGCCCTGAAAGCTGCCCTCATGTTGGCCCCAGATGTCAAGCATGATGCGTGGGCCCAGGAGCTCCTTGTACGGCGACGCCGGGAAAGGGACCCCGGGCAACACCTCGCACACCTGTGGCGAGACCGCGATGTAGCCGAACTCGCGCAAGGGGTTGCGGACGCCATCGGTACGCGCTTCGTAGTACGAGTCGCCCTGCGGACAGCGCGAGGCATTCGACTGTGTCCAGTCGAGGTAGCGGCAGACGAACAGGTTCTCCGAGGGCAGATACTGGATCGTGCCGGGGGCCCAGTCGGCCGGCAGATACGGCACCGAGAGCACTCGCCGCAGTGGCACCGGCCCGAGACCCCCAAGGGAGAAGCGCCCGATCACCGTCGCTTCACTCGCGACCGACACCGTCAGCGCTTTGCCGACGAGGCCAAAGACCCAGCGGACGCGGCACGCAGTGCCCTGCACCTCGTACTGCCACTCCGCTGCCACCGCCGACTCCCCCTCACGAGCCACCGAGACCAGCGTGCCACCCCGCGCCGCCACCGAGACGTCTTTGTCCCCATCTTTGACCACCAGCCACAGCCCGCCACCAAGAGCCGCCTGGAACGGCCGCCCGCTGTCGACGCACACCGTCAGGTCGTCAAGCGTCCCGCTCGCGGGTCGATAGGCATACTCGACGCTGGCATCCGCCGCGGTAGCGTTCAGGAACCAGGCGCCATCGGCCTCACGGACGCGCCCTACGGTCGGCAGCAGACTGGGCGGCACAATGCCGAGGGCGGGATCGTTGGCCACGGCCGTCAGCGCCACCCCGTCCGCCGCCCGGTAAGCCTTCAGGGCCAGCAGTTGATCGACCTGCGCGCCGCGGTCAGCCCCGACCGCGCCCACCTGCAACACGGCATCGCCGAAGTACGAGAAGTCGAAGGAGGGGTTCTGAGCCGGCCCGGGCTCGGCCTGCAAGCGCAACCCGATGGTCTGGCCGGCAAAGCGAGATAGATCAAAGGAGAACGGCTTCCACTCGCCCTTGGCGTAGTGCTCGGCTAGAAGCACCTCTTCCTTGCCGCCGATGAGCAGCGAACAGCCGAAGGTGACCCCATCGCTCTTGCCCGGCGCCGCGACATCGGGGCGCAGGGCAATGCGGAAGGCAAGCTGGATGGGCGTAGCCTGGGGGAAGCGCAGCCAGTAATCCACCCAGACCTTGCCCGCGGGCACGCGCCAGGGAGTGTGCAGCAGGATCGCCGAGGTCCCCAGCACCCGTTCGCCAGGCTGATAGGAAACCCCGCTGACCGCCTCAAAATGCCCGATCCAGGCCGACGGCATATCGACCGTCGCCCCGCCGTAGGAGGCGTAGGACACCCGCTGCAGCCCCATGTCCTCCAGCCGAGTCGTCCCCAGCGGCAACGTGACCGCGGGGTCCTGGGCCAGCAGTGCCACCGCCCAAACCAGGCTGGGAACAACCAAGAGACTAGGCCGTGCATGCATTATCATGGTATGGGGTTCCCCCTCAACGGATTGCCTTGGATTGACCAGGATGTGCATACGCCAGGCGTGCAACCCTTGCGCCGCCATTCCTGGCGGAACCAAAGCACAGGTCGATTTCTAGTAGTTCTGTTGAATGGCTTCGAGCACGATGGCAATGACCATGCACAGCGGGTTGTCTCCGACTCCCACTTTCCTCAACTCGCGGCCTTTGAGGGCCTCGGCCGCGCCGTCAAGCGCTTCCTCGACTGCCCGGCTGTCTTCGGTGCGCTTCGCCCATGCCTCGATGACGCCAATGGTGTCTATCGTCCGCCGAAATAGATCGACGAGTCGCGCCTCTTCAGCGGCCGCGTACAGGTCATCGAAACTGAAGGGCGCCGTTTTCTTCTGGTCGAGCGCGGTGTTTGCGCAGAAGCCGATGGACGTCAGCATGAATAGTCGCATGTGTCTTACCTTTTTGGTGCCGACGTTACATGGACCGCCAATCGCGATCGCTATGGGCGGCCAGTGCATAGGCGCCAACGCCCACCTTGACCGGCAGTGGACCGCGCAGCAGGACACCGTACGGTCCGAGGTGTGGTTGGCGGTCCTATCGGGTTCTGTTGCGCTCCTCGATCAGCCATTTCCTGAGCAGACGCTCTACGCGCATGACGTACAGCAGGAACACGGTGTCCCCCTCACACCTGTAGAACACGCGGCAAGGTGTGACGACGATCTCCCGATAGGTCGAACGCGGCATCTCAGGGGGACGCTTGCCGGAAGATGGAAAACGTTGCAGCCGCCCCACGCTCTCATACACCCTCTGTACAAGTCGGCACGCCGCTCCCGGGTTGTCCAGCGCGATGTAGTCGGCAATCGCTTCGAGATCGGCGAGAGCAGGCTCCGTCCAGATCAGGCGAGCCACTTCTTCATTCTCCCACTGGCTTCCGCATGGGTCAGCGTCCGGCCCTCCAGAATTGCCCGTTCTCCGCGGGCAATCCCCTCGAGGATCGTCATCCGCTCCTGCATCATCTCAAACGCCGCCACATCCACAAGATAGGCTGACGGGACGCCGTGTTCGGTGATCAAGACGGGGTCCTTGGACTCGTGGAGGTCGGCCAGTATCCGCGTCGCCTGCCGCTTCAACGTCGTAACAAGTTCAGTTCTCATGATGTGATACTATAGTGATACTCGCCGCCGAAGCAAGCCTTCCGGATTCTCTGGTCTCGTCTCTGCCAACGCCATAGTGTCCGCATCGAAGCGGACCATCCTGGCCAACGCATCAGCAACCCAAGGGCTCATTCCAGTACCTCGCGATTCGTCGACCTGTGCAATAAGGATGGGCCGTGGTATTCAGCCCCAAGGGGGCGTTTCGGGCGCCCAGGGCAACGCCCTGGGTACCCGTCCACAGCGAAGATTAAGCCCTGAAGGGGCGGACCATGCGACCTCGGTGCGAAGGTAGGGTAGATGGCTCGCCCCTACAGGGCTCAAACCCATACCCATTCTATTCCCAGGGCGTTGCCCTGGGCTGGTATGGCAGCGCGCCTTCAGCGCTTCGTTGTCGGTGCCGTTCCCGCATAACATAGCTAATAACAATACGTTATAGTATGTATTTGCACGAAATACATAGCTTAGCAGCGATTTACGATACATGAAATAGCCGTTAAGAATTTTGCAGCA
>CAILKC010000940.1 GCA_903834675.1 uncultured Victivallales bacterium
CTGCGGAGCGAGCTTCAGAAGCGCCTGGCGGAGGTGGCGAAGAGCACGGCGGGCAACGCCTTGGACGCTCCGGCCATGGCGGCGATTCTGGCGGACCTGGCGCGCCATTTCGCGGCGTCAGGCGGCCGGGAGCAGCGGCTTGAGGTGCTTCTGAACCCCGCCCAGGTTGAAGCCCTCCGGCGAGCGCTCGGAGAGGCTTTGGCCGCAGACCTGCGGGCGCGGGTGGACCTGAGTCCGGTGCCGTCGGTGAAGGCAGGTTTCCGGCTGCGGCTCTCGGGCTCGGATGTGGTTTACGATTTCAGCGACGAAGCCCTGGCCGCGGCGATCTCGGGGTTCCTGGGTCCGAAGCTGGTGGCCATCGTGGCCGGTGATGCGGCGTAAGGCGGCAAGGAACGCGGCTCGCGGCACCCTTCATGGCGACTCAATTCTACTACCAGGTCAGCGCTCTGCCGATGGTGCGCTTCGGGGAACCGGCGCCGCTGAGCCTGGCGGCGTTTGACGACTTCTGTCAGGGGCAACTTCCCGAGGCGGAGGCAGCGGCATTGGCGCGCCTCTCCCTCGATCCCGACGGCCAGCCTTGCTGCGAGGTCGAACGCCGCTGGCAGGTGTGGGAGACCTATGCACGCAACTGCCTGGCGCATTGGCGTGCCGCTCGCCTGGGCGTGGACGGCGGCGAGTTCCTCCGCCCAGAGGACGATGTATTCCCGAGCGACCGCGGGCGGCTTGAGGAGATTATGAGCGACCCGGATCCGCTGAGTCGCGAGCGCGAACTGGACCGGCTGCGCTGGCAGCGGCTGGAGGACCTGGCGGTCGAGCATGCGTTCGACCTGGGGGCGCTGGTGCTCTACGCGCTGCGCCTGAGGTTGGCCTGCAAGTGGACAGGCCGGTCGGAGCTGGCCGGCAGGCAGATGTATGAGCGGCTGTTGGACGTGGCCGTGGAGCAAGCTGCGGCGCAGCGCTTCGCGAGCGGTGTGAGCAGCGCGACGTGACAGAGAGTGCGAGACCTATGAGCGAAAACGCGCCTCGTGGCAGGGTGGCCGGGGTCAACGGCAACATGGTTAGCGTGGCTTTTGACACCCGCGTCATACAGAACGAAGTGGCCTACGTGTGCAGCGGCGCCGCGCGGCTGAAGGCCGAGGTGATCCGGGTACGGGGCCGCGAGGCCGACCTGCAGGTATTTGAGAGCACTGAGGGCATCGTGGTGGGCGATGCGGTCGAGTTCAGCGGCGAGTTGCTCAGTGTCGAGTTGGGGCCGGGGCTGCTGACGCAGGTCTTCGACGGGTTGCAGAATCCGCTGCCGAACCTGGCCCGGCAGGCGGGTCATTTTCTGCAACGCGGCCTCTACCTCTACCCGCTGGACACGGAGCGTGCCTGGGCCTGGACGCCGACGGCGGCGCTAGGTGCGGGAGTTCGTTCCGGCGAGACCTTGGGAACGGTCCCCGAAGGGCTGTTTGAGCACCGTATCATGCTGCCCTTTGCCTGGACGGGCAGCTGGCGGGTGACCTGGGTGGCGCCGGCGGGCGCGCTGACGATCAAGGACACCGTGGCCAAGGTGAGTTGCGAGAACGAGGAACGGCTGGTGACCATGGTGCAGTCGTGGCCGGTGAAGATTCCCATCAGCAGCTACCGCACCAAGGTATTGCCCACCGAGCCGCTGGTGACCCAGCAGCGCATCATCGACACCTTCTTTCCGGTGGCCAAAGGGGGCACCTTCTGCACGCCGGGGCCATTCGGCGCCGGCAAGACCGTGTTGCAGCACGCGCTCAGTCAGCACTCACAGGTCGACGTGGTGATCGTGGCTGCCTGTGGCGAGCGGGCCGGCGAGGTGGTGGAGCTGCTGCGCGAGTTTCCGCACCTGGAAGACCCGCGTACCGGCCGCAACCTGATCGACCGTACCATCATCATCTGCAACACCAGTTCGATGCCGGTGGCGGCGCGCGAGGCGTCCATCTACACCTCGGTGACGCTGGCGGAGTACTACCGGCAGATGGGGCTGAACTGTCTGCTGCTGGCGGACTCGACCTCGCGGTGGGCGCAGGCGTTGCGCGAGATGTCCGGGCGGCTGGAGGAAATCCCCGGCGAGGAGGCCTTTCCGGCCTATCTCGAGTCTTTGGTGGCGGGATTCTACGAGCGGGCTGGCCTGGTCGAACTCCATGACGGCTCTTACGGCTCCATCACCATCGGCGGCGCGGTCAGTCCGGCAGGCGGCAACTTCGAAGAGCCGGTGACGCAGGCGACGCTCAAGGTGGTGGGCTGTTTTCTGGGGCTGTCGCGCGACCGCGCCAACGCGCGGCGTTACCCGGCCATTCACCCGCTGGAGAGCTGGAGCAAGTACGGCAGCGTGGTGGAGGCGGCGCCGGTAGCGCGGGCGCGGCGGCTGTTGAAGCAGGGCAATGAGGTAGCGCAGATGATGAAGGTGGTGGGTGAGGAAGGCACGCTTACCAGCGATTTCGTGGTCTACCTCAAGAGCGAATTCCTCGACAGCGTCTACCTGCAGCAGAACACCTTTGACCGGACCGATGGCGCCAGCAGCGCAGAACGGCAGCGGCACGTGTTCGGCAAGGTGGTGCAGTTGCTCGACACGGCCTTCGCCTTTGCCGACAAGGCGGCGGCGCGAGCCTGTTTCCACAAGCTCCGGCAGCACTTTGTCGACTGGAACTACGCGCCGTGGGGCTCGGACGAGTTTCGCGGCGGGGAGCAGGCGATCGACACGCTGCTCGCGGCGACCGCGGCCAAGGCGTGACCACGGCAGCGAGGCTAAGCATGCGTCAGGGACAGGTCCCATGAGAAAGCTCTACAACCGCATCCTGCAGATCGCCGGCAACGTCATCACCGTGGAAGCCGAGGGCGTTGCCTATGGCGAGCTGGCGGAGGTGCGCAGTGAGCGCAGCGTCTCGCTGGCGCAGGTGATTCGCCTGGACCAGCGCCGGGTATCGTTGCAGGTTTTCGCTGGCAGCCGCGGCATCTCGACGCAGAGCGAGGTGCGCTTTCTGGGGCATCCGATGCGGGTTTCGGCGTCGGACAACCTGCTGGGGCGCATCTTCACGGGCAATGGTAGTCCGCGGGATAACGGTCCGGAACTGCACGACAACCTGATCGCGATTGGCGGGCCGTCGGTGAACCCTGCCAACCGCATCATCCCCCGCAACATGATCCGCACCGGCCTGCCCATGATCGACGTCTTCAACACCCTGGTTGAGAGTCAAAAGCTGCCCATCTTCTCGGTGGCGGGCGAACCGTACAACGCGCTGTTGGCCCGCATCGCCATGCAGGCGGAGGTGGATGTAATCGTACTGGGGGGCATGGGTCTAAAGTACGACGACTACCTGTTCTTCCGCAACCTTTTGGATGAGCATGGCGCCTTGGCGCGTTCGGTGCTGTTCGTGCATACCGCCAGCGACCCCATCGTCGAGTGCCTCCTGGTGCCGGACCTCAGCCTGGCGGTAGCCGAGCACTTCGCCATCCGCGGCAAGCGCGTGCTGGTGCTGCTGACCGACATGACCAACTTCGCCGACGCGCTGAAAGAGATCGCCATCACCATGGAGCAGATCCCGTCGAACCGCGGTTACCCCGGCGACCTCTACAGCCAGCTCGCGGCACGCTATGAGAAGGCGGTCGACTTCGAGACCGCGGGCTCCATCACCATCCTGGCGGTGACCACCATGCCGGGCGACGACGTCACCCACCCGGTGCCTGACAACACCGGCTACATCACCGAAGGGCAGTTCTACCTGGTCGGCGGTCGCCTCGAGCCATTTGGTTCACTCAGCCGTCTGAAGCAATGGGTGAACGGCGAGACACGGGCGGATCACCGGGCCCTGATGGACACCATGATCCGGCTCTACGCCGAGTACCGCGAGTCGCGGGAAAAGCAGTCCATGGGCTTCCGCATGAGCGCCTGGGATAAAAAACTGCTGAAGTACGGGGGGCTATTCGAGATTCGTATGATGGATCTCAGCGTGAATGTGCCCCTGGAAGAGGCCCTGGACTTGGGCTGGCAGACCCTGGCGGAGTGTTTCGACGCCGGCGAAGTAGGGATGAAGACGACGTTGACCGCGGAGTTCTGGCCGACGTCGGCCTGATGGGACCCTGGCCATGGCCAAGATCAAGCTCACCAAGAACGAGTTGAAGCAACAGCGGGACGCGCTGAAGCGCTACCAACGCTACCTGCCGACGTTGCAGTTGAAGAAGCAGCAACTGCAGCTCGAGGTGCGGCACGTGCGGGAGGTGCTGGCGCAGGCGGAGGCCGCGGAGCAGTCCTTACGGGAGACGCTGGCGCGCTGGGTGGCCGTGCTCGATGAGTCGGCCAGCGGGGCGCTGGACTCGCTGTGGCAGGTACGTGAGTGGCGCGTGGGAACCCGCAACGTGGCCGGCATCGAGGCTCCGGTGTTCGAGAGCCTGAGCTTCGAACCGGCGACGCCGGATCTGTTCGGGACGCCGCCGTGGGTCGATGATGCGGCACAGGTGGTGCGGCAGCACGTTGAACTGCGGCTGCGGCGCCGCCTGGCCGAGGAGCAGTTGCAGCTCATCGAGCAGGAACTGCGCGTGGTGGCACAGCGGGTAAACCTGTTTGAGAAGGTGAAGATTCCCGAGGCGCGGGAGAACATCCGGCGCATCCAGATTTACCTGGGCGACCAGCAGACCAACGCCGTGGGTCGTGCCAAGATCGCCAAAGCGAAGTGTCAGAACCGCGAGGCTCGCAACGGGGCAGCCGCCGCCTGAGTCGGCCTCGACTCCGCAGAGGCAGGATTCCCAGAGACAACACCTGACGGTCCACAGCCTGAAGACCTGACCCCCGTGGCGTCCGCTGCGTTGCCGGGGCTGAGCGAACGGAGATCGAGCTTTGGTTGAACGGATGAAAAGAGTGACGGTGGTGTGCCTCGCCGAAGAGCGCGAGTCCGCCGTCGAGGCGCTGCGGGAGGTGGGCACTGTCCACGTCGTCCCCAGCTTGCCGCCGACCTCGGAGAAGCTGGACCAGCTTCTCCGGCGGCGGGAGAGTCTGGAACGGGTGCTGACCCTGCTGGGCTCCCGGCCGCCGGCGCCGAGGGCGGCCGCCACGTCACCCGTGACCGACCCGGCGACCGTGGTTGAGCGTGGGTTGGCTCTGCAGGCGGAACAGAGCGTGCTGGAGGACCGGCGGCAGAAGCTGCTGCGTGCGGCCCAGGCCCTCGAGCCCTGGGGTAGCTTCTCGCGGCAGAGCCTTGACGCCTGCCGCGCCGCGGGCTTGCAGGTGCTGCTGACGGCCGTCGCCGCGGATGCCAGGCCGGACTGGCCGACCGGGACGGTGGTACAGGAGCTGTCGCGGGAAGGCAAGACCGTCTATCTGGTCGTGGTCGCCGCGGTTGGCGTGGCGCTGCCAGTCACTGAGAGCGCGCTGCCTGAGTGTACGGACGCGGCCGAGATTGAGGCCGACAGGCGGGAGACCGATCAGGCGCTGGGCCGGCTCAACGCGGAGCTGAACCAGTTTGTGGCTGCGGTGCCCACTCTGCGGCGGGAGGCGGCGGACCTGGACGAACAGATGGCCTTCGCCCGGGCCCGCGACGGCATGGGGCGGGCCGAGCAGCTCACCTACCTCGAGGGCTATCTCCCGGCGCGCGACCTGCAGGGACTGCTGGCCGCGGCCCGCCTGCACGGCTGGGCCGTGCGCGCCGCGGACCCCGCAGCCGACGATGGCAACGTTCCCACCAAGCTCTGGATGGCGCCCTGGGTCGAGCCGATCCGCACCGTGTTCAATGCCTTGGGCATCCTGCCGGGCTATCGTGAAGTCGACATCAGCGCCTGCTTCCTGCTGTTCTTCTCCGTCTTTTTTGCCATGCTGATCGGGGACGCGGGCTACGGCCTGGTGCTGTTGGCCCTGACCCTCGGCCTGCGCTGGAAGTACCGGCGGGCGCCGGCCGCGCCCTTCTGGCTGTTCGGGGTGCTGGCGGTCGCCACGATCGTTTGGGGCGTGCTCACGGGCACCTACTTCGCCATCCGGTTGTCCGACGATAGCCCGTTGCGGGCGATCCCGTCGGTCTCCTACTTCGCCGAGGTGCGCAACCTGCAGCACCTGTGCTTTCTGATCGGTTCTCTGCACCTGACCGTGGCCCATCTTTGGAACGCCGCCGTGACGCGACCCTGGCTCAAGGCGGTCGGCAGCCTGGCCTGGATCCCAATCCTCTGGGGCAACTACTTCCTGGCTGGAACGATGGTACTCGGGGCGTCGGCGCATCCCGCCATGCCATGGCTCTATGGCAGCGGACTGCTCGGGGTGTTGCTGTTCACGGAACCCTCGCTCAACCCCTTCAAGGCCGTGGGCCTGGGGCTGGGCAAGATCGCGCTCAACCTGGCTAACAGCTTCGTGGACGTGGTGTCGTACGTACGCCTGTTCGCGGTGGGGGCGGCCGGGGTCAAGGTGGCCGAGAGCATGAACGAGATGGCAGGGGCCATGCACGGGGGCCTGCCGCCGTGGCTGGGCTCTCTGCTGGCGGCGCTGGTGCTGGTGCTCGGACACGCCTTCAACCTGCTGCTGGGGTCGATGGGCGTGCTGGTTCACGGCGTACGGCTTAACGTGCTGGAGTTTGCCGGGCACGTCGGCCTGGAGTTCTCTGGCTCCGCTTACCGCCCCCTGAAACGGCGAAAAGCGCTGGCCGGCGAGTGAAGTATACGGCCGGGCTGGGCGCGGCCGCCAGTCAAGACGACAACCGCCCACTAGCGCTTCGCGCGGGATAGGCGAGCGACAGAAAAAGGAAGGAAGCCGACTATGGTTGCGACTCCTGAGATTGCCACCGCGCTGGGGATTGCCGGTGGGTTCGCGTGCTTGACGTTCTCGGCCATGGGTTCGGCCATGGGGGCGGGCGCGGCGGCCATGTCGTCGATCGGCGCCTGGAAGAAGTGCTATGCGCAGAACAAGACGGCGCCCTTTCTCCTTTTGGCCTTCATGGGCGCACCGCTCACGCAGACCTTCTATGGGCTGATCCTGATGGGCTCCATCAACGCCGCCGCGCTCAAGGTCGGGGCCCTCTATCCGGCCCTGCTGATGGTGGGAGTGGTCGGCGGCATCGCCAACGGCGTGTCCGCCTGGATGCAGGGCCGGGCCGCGGCGGGAGCGGCCGATGCCTTGTCCGAGACCGGCAAGGGTTTCACCAACTACATGATCGCCTTGGGCATCATCGAGACCGTGGCGCTGTTCATCATGGTGTTCTCGATGATGACGGTGGCCAAAGTGGCGGAGATGGTGGCCAAGGTGGCCGCCGGCGGGTGACCTGACGCCGTGGCCAGTGCCGACCCCTGCCTGGAGCGGGCGGGCAGGGCTGTCTCTTTTCGACCCGTGCAATAAGGAAGTCTGTCTGGAGCGCTGAAGGCGCGCCGCAATACCAGCCCAGGGCAACGCCCTGGGAATCGGACGGTTATGGGTTTGAGCCCTGTAGGGGCGAGCTATCTGCCCTACCTTTACGCCGACGTCGCATGGTCCGCCCCTTC
>CAILKC010000941.1 GCA_903834675.1 uncultured Victivallales bacterium
AACGTGTCTCGTGGTGACCCTGAGTTCACGCGACTGCTGGTGGAGTCCAACCGCCAGAGAGTCAAGACCCTTGACCAGCGTTTCCGGGAAGCCATTGCAACCACCAGCCCGGAGGATGCATACCGGGAGCTGGTCGAGTACCGCCGCCAGGCCGCCACCGTCACCGTCTCTCAGATAGAGGCGTCGGCGTCCCGTGTTCGGAAAGCCATCGTCGGGAACCGCCCCATAGTCGAGGCCGCGTTGCGTGTCCTGACTGCCCAGCGTGAATACTGGCCGCTGTCGCTCCGGCAACTGCACTACCGCCTGCTGGCCGACCCGCCCCTGATTCACGCGAGCAAGGACACGCGCTACGCCAACGACGAGAGCAGCTATCGGACCCTCTCCAACGTCATTACCCGCGCCCGCCTGGCTGGGGACATCCCTATGCAGGCCCTGGACGATGAAACCCGCCCCTTCACGAGTTGGCGGACGTGGGCAGAGCCGGGAGCCTTCATGGCAGACGGCATGGAACAGCTATTCAGAGGGTACAGCCGCGACCTACTCCAGTCTCAGCCCTGCCACGTCGAGGTATGGGCAGAGAAGCTGACGGTGCAGAGTATCCTCAAACCAGCCTGCGCCGAGTTCACCATCCCCTTGACCATCGGTCGCGGCTTCGGAAGCCTGCCGGCGAAATATGACCTGTTCCGTCGGTTCCACCGTTCGGGTCGCGAACGTCTCGTTCTGCT
Source organism: uncultured Victivallales bacterium (assembly GCA_903834675.1). The sequence continues at coordinate 726 of CAILKC010000941.1, forward strand.
GCTGGTCTCCGACCTTGACCCTGCCGGCGTCGGGATACCCCAGGATATGGCCGATGCCTTTGTCCACGACTTCGGCGTGGACCGCGCCCGCCTGAGCGTGGTACGGGTCGCTCTGACCATCGAGCAAGTACGAGACCTGGCGCTGCTGCCCAACGGCAAGGCCAAGCCCATGAGCGCACAGTTCAAGGCGTACTGTCGGGACTACGGCCAGAACGTGTACGAGTTGGAGGCGCTGGCGCCGGCAGACCTGCAACGCCTACTCCGCGATGCCATCGTCTCGATACTCGATATTGAGGCCCTGAACCATGAGAAGCGCCAGGAACGCCAGGACGCCGCCGACCTGGCCGCCCGCCGCCAGACGTTGCTGGAGGTCGCCGGCAGCATACCGGGGACGATCACACCATGACCACGATCACGACCGCGTCCACGGCCTACTGCCACCGCTGCGCCCGCGACACCGGGACCAAGTACCTGCTGCTCTCTTCGGGTCTGGTCGCCAACACCTGCGCCGAATGCCGTACCTGTCGGCGTCGGCGTCCCTATGTTCCGCGCCACTACTTGACCGACACCGCCCACAACGTCCCTGCTGGGGCACAAGGGGATTCCCATGTCATCAACCACGACCGCCAGTAAGCCCGCCCAGGCCGCGTCGCTGCCGCCCGCGCAGATAACCGGATCGGCAATCCGTCCTGGGATTCCTGATGCCATGCTCGCTCGTGCGGGAGTACATCACGTCTCAGCCGAAGAAGCGTTTGGTCTGTGCGGACTTCGTGAGGCCGGGCTGTGGATTCCATACCGTGATCCGACTGGCGTGCCAGTTCCCGACGGGGGGGCTGAATTCAGCGGGGTCCGCAATTTCGGTCGCCTACGACTGGATACCCCGGTCAATGATAGAAAATACCATTCATGGGCCGGGAGCCACCCGCACGTATTCAAACCGCCTGGCGACCTGCGGCAGGCATTGTACGCCAACGATGGAGACCTCCACCTGATCGAGGGCGAGTTCAAGGCACTATCCCTGGCGGACGCTGGTTACGCGGCTGTCGGACTGGGCGGGTTCTACTGCCACGCCCGGCCACATGAAAAGCCTGGGGCCTCTCCTGAGCTGTTGCCGGAGCTGATGACGCTGATCAGGGAGTTGTCGCCTCGCCGTATCCTATTTGTCGGCGACAACGACACGTGCATCAACTGGCAGTTCTCCGACGCCGCCGCGAAACTGGCAAAGGATGCCGCCGTTCAGGTAGCGTTGCCGCGAATCCCATGGGATGCGCCTGGGAAGGGCGCTGATGACTGTCGCGAAGCGCTGGGCGATGCGGAGTTCGGGGCATGGTGGCGGAATCTCGTTGATGCCGCGATTGCGGTCCGCGCCGGGGTCTGCTGGCAGGAGATTGCCTTGGCCGTCCTGTCTCCAGAGATCGAGGGTATCCGCGCCCATCCGAGAGACATGAGCAAGACCAGCGAGCGGCTGACGACAATGCTGACCCATGCGGAGAGCGTTCCGCTGGCGGCGGAGAATCTGCGTCGCCTCGTAGCACCGCTATTCGGTGGCATGACAGTGCTCCGGCGTACAGTCAAAGAACACCAACAGCGGAGTCGGGCCACGCTTGACGCGCCCAAGGACTTCCCTCTGGCGCCATCTGATGCCGACATCGCCAAGACACACGGCAAGCCGATACGTTGGGAAGACCCGAAGGGTAAGGACGGAGATCAACGCGGACACCTCAATCAGGTATTCTTCGCGGTCAAGATAGTGAAGGATCGCGGATGGGTCTTTGATGCCACCGGACGGACATTCTACGAGTATGACGCTGGCACCGGCCTGTGGCGTGCCGTTCGGACGCCGGACGTTATTGGGGCTATAACTGACACTGTGGGCGCGATGATTCGGGATGAGGATGTGCTTTCACGGGAGCACAATTGCCCAACGATGCGAAACATCGCGAGTCTGGCTGAATCCAAGGCCCTCGAGGAAGGATTCTTTGATGCCGCCGCCGAGCAGCCACACATCCACGCCCTAAACGGCATGTTCTGCCTGCGCGACTTGGCACTCAAGCCGTTCGGCGCGGATTGGCGTAGCCGTCACCAGTTGACGGTTGAGTACAGGCCCGGCGCAACCTGCCCGCGCTTCCTTGCACTCCTTGCCGGGAATCTTGACGCAGATGACATCGGCCTGTTTCAACGCTGGGCAGGGCTGGCGCTGGCTGGAGGGAACCCGGCGCAGAAGATCATGATGTTGCAGGGCACTGGTGGGACTGGCAAGGGTACTGTGGCCAACGTTATGCAGTGCCTGATCGGGGAACCCAATTGTGGTGAACTGCGGACATCGCAACTCGCGGAGCGCTTCGAGCTGTCGCGCTATCACAAGTACCGTTTCCTTTACGGACCGGACGCGCAAGCAGACTTCCTGTCCCATAAGTCAGCGTCGCTGCTGAAAGCCATGGTCGGGGATGATCTTCTGGAGGCCGAGGAGAAGGGTAAGAATGGCGGGGTCAAGCGGCGCGGATGCTGGGACATCTTGATCACCTCAAACTCCCGGCTGTTGGTGCGTCTCGAAGGAGATCACTCGGCATGGAAAAGGCGCTTGGTTATCCTCGACTTCCACGGAAGCCCCACAGCCAACCCGATCGAGAGGTATGGGCAGAGGCTGGCCCGAGAAGAAGGCTCCGGTATCCTGAACTGGCTGATCGAGGGCTACAAACTGGCCGACCGTCAGCTAACCATGACTCCGGCGCAGACCGCCCGTGTCGCATCCGTTATCATGCAGTCTGCCAGCCTGCCGAGCTTTGTTGACCAGTTCATCGTGGCCGATGCCGACGCCGACACAACGGTTTCGGAGATCGTTGAAGCGTATGCGGCACACTGTCGCATGATGCAGTGGATTCCCGTTCCGTCAGCCGAGCGCCAGTTACCCGACATGCTGTTACAACGGTTTGGCGTAACGCGAGCCAACAGCGTCACGCGCAATGGGAAGGCTGCGAGGGGCTGGCGTGGGGTCCGAGTTTTTCACGCGGGCGCGCGAGCGACTTCCTCAGACCCGTCCCAGCCGTCCCAGGACACGGAATGTCTCGACGTTGGGACGCCTGGGACGGGTTCAACTGACTCACTCTCACATACGCGGGAAACACACAAATCCGGTGAAGGTCAGCCCGCTGGGGATGTAGCAACAGGCGTAGGATGTAGCCACTCTCGTTATCAGGAAGAGGTTCTGTGATGTTTTTCCCCACGTGCGCGCGAGGGGACTTCCCCAGACCCGTCCCAGCCGTCCCAGAACGAGGAAGTGCCATCCCCATGGGTGCGTCCCAAATCATTGCCTCAGTCAGGGCCATTGGTCGCCAACTGTCCGCCAGAAGCGGCAGCATCATTGTCTCGGCTGGAGACCTGGAACTGCCGGAAAGACTCCGCAATGCGGTTCGCGACAACAAGGCAGAGATACTCGCGCTGCTGGCCATTCCCGAGGCCACAAGCGCATCATTGACCGCCGCCCGCACTGCGGGATCGTCGAAAGCCGAAACCCGCGCCGAGCGCCCGCCAATGGTTCGCTGTGCGACCTGTCGGCACCTGGACGCCAACAAGCATACACCCGCCCTGGGCTGGTCTGGCTGCAACGCTGGCAAGGGTGGACACTGGCCCGCTGCCACCCACATCTGCAACGCCTTCAAGGACAAGGAACCCCAGCCATGAGTTACCGACTGGCCAGCTTCATCCGCGCCATCGTCCAATGCCTCGCCTCGCTAACGCTGTGACCGTCCGGCAACCTGGCGCCGCCAGGCCTGCCAGGCTTTGCCCAGGTCTTGTCCATAGTTCCACGTTCGACCGGGCCACTGACGCAGAGGTCGGCTTTGAGGTCGGCATGCTGGTCGAGCGTTGGCACCAGCGCCGCCGGGCTGGTGCCGTGCGTTCCGCCGCGAAGGCGCAAGCGAGTCGGCTGAACGGCAAAAAGGGCGGACGGCCACCGGAACGGGCACCGGGGCGTAAGGCACCGATGACCGGAGTTGCCTGAGTGTCTGCCGCTGGCGCGAACCCGGCGCGTTGGGTTCCGCATGTTGTCAGACCTCAGGAAGACGCGCAAGTTGAACGCCGGTCGCCGGGCGGGTCCCGACCGTTCCGCCAGGGGGGCGACGAAGTGAGCAGACGGCTTATGGTTTCGAAGCATCACCCACGAGACCAGGAGACCGTCTGCTCATGCC
>CAILKC010000942.1 GCA_903834675.1 uncultured Victivallales bacterium
CCCAATGACAATGGCGTAGCCCCCGCAGGCAATCCACCGACGCAGTGGAGCGAGACGCTCAATGTGCGCTGGAAGACCGCGATCCCGGGGCTGGGGACCTCGACCCCGATTATCTGGGGCGACCTGGTCTTTATCCTGACCGCGGTTCCCGCCGGCCCGCCGACCACCGCCACCACCACTACTGCGGCGGCCTCGCCCGCCGGCCGGCCGGCCACCGCCACCACTGCCGCCACCACTGCCGCCGCCCCGCCAGAGGCCAAGCGCGGGGAACCTCCCAACCTCGCGAAACCCGGCGAACCTTACGAGTTCCTAGTCATCGCCCTGGATCGCGCTACGGGCGCGCTGCGCTGGCAGAAGCAGGCCTGCAAGGAAGTGCCTCATGAGGGACACCATCTGGATCATGGGTTCGCCTCGGCCTCGCCCGTCACCGACGGCCAGCACCTCATCGCCAGCTTCGGCTCCCGCGGCGTCTACGGCTATGATCTTGAAGGTAACCTGAAGTGGGAGAAGCGCTTGGGGCAGATGAAGACGCGCAACTCCTTCGGCGAGGGAAGTTCGCCGGCCCTGCACGGCAACACGGTGATTGTGGTCTGGGACCACGAAGGCGATGACTTCATCGTGGCGCTTGATAAGAGCACCGGCCAGGAGCTTTGGCGGCGGCCGCGGGAGGAGCCCACGAATTGGACCACGCCCTTGGTGGTGGACCACAACGGCCGCACGGAGGTGATGGTCAACGGCACGCAGCGGATCCGCAGTTATGACCTTGCCACGGGCGAGCTCTTGTGGGAATGCGCCGGCATGACGTTGAACGCGATTCCCACACCGCTGGTCGGTCCGGAGCTGGCGTACTTCACCAGTGGTTTCCGCGGCAGCGCCCTGCTGGCGATCAAGCTCGGTGGTAAGGGCGATCTCACCGGCACCCCGGCCATCGCCTGGCAGCGCAAAGGCGGCACGCCCTACGTGCCGTCGGCCCTGCTCTACGGCGATTTTCTCTACTTCCTGGCCGACAACAACGCCCTGCTCACCTGCCTGGACGCGGCTACCGGCAAGGCGCACTTCGAGGGCCAGAAGCTGCCCGAGATGAAGGGCATGTACGCCTCGCCGGTGGGCGTTGCTGAGCGCGTCTACCTGGCCGGGCGCGCGGGCAAGACAACCGTCATCCGGCGCGGCCCCGCCCTGGAGATCCTGGCCTGCAACACCCTCGACGACCGTTTCGATGCGTCGCCGGCGGTAGCTGGCGACGCCCTCTTTCTGCGCGGCCACCGCAGCGTCTACTGCATCGCCGCACCGTGAGGGCCACGGCTGGACAGCGAACGGGCCGCAGCGAGACCGGAGATTGCGGCGGGGGGTTTACGGCGTTGCTGACGATCACCACGGCAAGGAGAGGAAGCGCAGCATGAAAACCAGAGCGTTGCTGGCGGCGACGGTACTTCTGCTTTCGAACCCGGGGTTCGCCGCACCGCAGGTGCTGATCGACACCGACTTCGGCGGGCCGGGCAAGGCCTTCTCCGACCTCAATGCCGAGAAGGGCACCCGCATCACCGGTTCGCTTCCTGAAGGCTGGAGCGAGAACACCGGCTGGAAGAGCAAGGTCCTTGCCGAGTACACGCCGACCAGCGAGGCGGGCTGCCGTTTCTTGCGCATCACCCAGACGTCCGGCGATGGCTTGCAGTTCACCTATGCCCTGCCGGGGATTGAGAAAGAGTCGGGGTACTACCGCCTGAGTCTCACGGCCCGCAGCGTCGTGGGCGCCACCCTGGGGGTACGCTTCGTTCCGGCGCCGTACACCACGGTATGGTCGGCGGACCCGGGCCTGGGCGCGGCCTGGCGCGACGTCTCCTATGACTTCCGTCTGGCGCCTCAGTCGACCGAGCTCGGGCTTTACTTGTACCTGGCCGGCAATGGGGTGCTTGACCTGCAGAAGCTCAAGCTGGTCAAGCTCTCTGAGCAGGATCTGATTGCGGAGATCAAGGCGAAGTATCCCGACGCAGGGCGGGGCAATCTGGTGCGCCTCTCACGCTTCCCGCTGGGTTTGCAGAGCGGCTGGTCGATCGACCGCGACTACTCCGACGGAGATCAGGTGCAGGTTGACAGCGACGCCAGCGTGCCCGGCCCCAGCGGCTGCCCGGCGCTGCGGATTAAAGCGCCGCAAGGTATCCGCGTCTACAGCGCTCCCTTCGCGACGCCGTGGAGTTTCGAGCCGCATGTGCTCAGCTTGGCGGTTCGGGGCGACTGGGACGGCAAGCTGAGCGTGGCCGGCGGTAAGGGCGAACTGTGCGCCAACCAGCCGTTGAAGAGCAGCGGCGCCGAGTGGCAACGCTTGGAGCTGACCTTCAAGCCGATCCTGCTGGCGCCAGCGCAGCATCTGCGGATCGAAGGTAAGGGGACGCTGTGGATCGACAGCCTGCAGGTCGAGCACGGCAGCAAAGCGACGGCCTACGCTCCGCCGAGGCCGGTCGAGGTCTCACTGGCGCTGTCGCCCTCGGACGCCGCGGCGGCCAGAGTGGTTTTTGCCGACGAGCCGCTGTCGATGCAGTACGCGGTCGTCGGTTCGTGCCCCGGCGCTCTGCTCAAGTCGCGGCTGGTGACCCTGTACGGCGATCAGAGGCTCCTGCCGCCGGTGCAGCTCGGTCCGGATCGTCTCAACCGCGGGACGCTGACCGGCGAGGCCTTCGCGCCACACGCCTTCGGCGCGTACCGCCTGGAAGCGTGGGTTGAGGACGCGGCCGGGCAGAGGCTGAGCGCGGAGAATGAAGTGGTTCTCTACCGCCTGCAACGCCCGCGCTACTGGGGCCAGGATGCGCCCGCCTCGTTCTTCGGGACCCACACGCTTTCGACCCACCGGCACCTGACGATGGCGAAGGCCGTGGGCTGCAACTGGGTGCGCCTCCACGACGCCGGAACCAAGTACATCGGCTGGTCTTTCCTCGAGCCGGAGAAGGGCAAGTGGCAGTTCCGCGACGCCGACTTACAGCGCTACCGGGACCATCGCCTGAAGATCCTGGGCCTGCTCTCCACCAGCCCCGGGTGGGCCAGCAACCTGGGCAAGCCCTGCAGCGGTTACTTCGACCGTTACCTCGAACCGGTGAATCTGGAGGATTGGGCGAACGCGGTGCGCACCATCGTAGCGCGTTACCGTGACCTGATCGACAGCTACGAAATCTGGAACGAGCCCTGGGGCAGCGCCTTCTGGAGCTGGACGTTCGATGAGAAGCAGGGCACGACCTGGAATGACCACTATGTCCCCAGCAAGACCCCGTCGGCGGACTACGCGCGGCTGCAGAAAGTGGCCTACGGCGCCGCCCACGAGGTGTACCCGCAGGTGACTATCGTCGGGTTTAACACCTACGGCGCTGAGAACGGGACAAAGTGGACGAAGGACGTCCTCGACTTTGGCGGGTTGGAGACCTGCGACGCGATCTCTTACCATCACTATGAGAGTACCCTGACGGGCTTTCCTGGCGATGCCACGGAGAAGGCCTACAAGGCGGCGTTGGGGCCGATCATCGACAAGCTGGGAAAGGTGCCCAAGCCGGTGTGGATGAGCGAAGGCGCGCCGCTGTCGGGTGATGTCTCCAACGGCTTCTACCGCGCCACGCTGCCCTACGAGAACGGCAATGACAACTGGCGCATCGCCGACCGCCTGGTCCGCTACCTGGTCAGCCGACGCGCCAGCGGCGAGACGCGGGCCTTTCTGTATACGATGCACGGCCAGAGCACCTTCGGGGGAGCGGTGGACTGGTCCACCCTGATTACGGCCGAGGGCTACCTGCACCCCTCGGCCGCGGCCCACAGCGCCCTGGCCTGGCTGCTGGAGGACACCGAGTACGTCAGGCTCCTGACCCTGGCCGATGGCGTCTATGCCTACCTGTTCGCCGGTTCTGGCCGGGCCGTAGCCGCGGTGACGTCCAGTCCGACGCACGCGGCCTATCGGCTTCCCAGCTCGACCGCGGTGCAAGTGCTTGACCTCTTCGGCAATGCGGTCACGCCCGGCGCAAGCCTCGAGGACCGGGTCTGTTACGTCGCCTGCAACACCGGCATGGCGCCGTTGGAGGCCGCGCTTGGGGTGAAGTGACCGGGGCGCCCGACGCCGAGGCCTTGCGGAGCCGAGCGGCAAGGCCGGGCGGTGCCTGCCCTCAGGCCTGGCGGCGGTTCTCGAGATCACTCCAGCGCTCGTAGAGGGTCTTCACGCTGGCGCGGGTGCCCTCGAGCTGGCTGAGTAGGGCCGCGGCCTCGGCCCCGTGCTTCTGGTAGAAATCCGGTTTCGAGAAGAGGGTTTCGAGGCGGGCCACCTCGGCCTCCGCAGCCTCGATGGCGGCTTCCATACCCTCGAGTTCCCGCTGCTCTTTCCAGGAGAGGCCCGTGCGCGGCTTCTTCGGCAGGGCGGCCGCGGTGGCGGCCTCCGCCCGCGCCGCGGCCCCAGCGGCGGCAGTCAAGGCGGCGTCACGCTTTTCGCGGTAGTAGTCGAAATCCCCGGGCTGGAAGACGACCCCGTCCGTTTCGAAGGCCAGGATGCCGGTACAGACGCGGTTGAGGAAGAAGCGGTCGTGGCTGACCAGGATGACACAGCCCGCGAATCCGGCCAGGGCGGTCTCGAGGACCTGGAGCGTGGAGAGGTCCAGGTCGTTGGTGGGTTCGTCGAGCACCAGGACATTGCCGCCATCCTTGAGGATCTTGGCCATGAGCAACCGGCTGCGCTCGCCGCCGGAGAGCTGACTGACCTGGGTGAGAATGCGGTCGTCGGTGAACAGGAAGCGGCGCAGGTAGGTCCAGACCGTGACCCGTTCGGTGCCGATCTGGACGTGTTCCCTGCCGTCGGCAATCTCCTGGATGACCGTGCGCTCGTCGTTGAGGTGCAGGCGGTGTTGATCGATGAGGTTGAAGCGGACATTGTCGCTGACGCGCACGCTTCCCGCCGTGGGCGGCACCTCGCCCAGCAAAACCCGCAGCAGCGTGGTCTTGCCGCAGCCATTGCGGCCGATGACGCCGATGCGGTCGCCGGGTTTGATGACCAGATCCAGGCCGCGACAGAGTGTCCGACCCCCCATGGCAAAAGCGAGGTTCTCGCAGTCGATGGCGCGATCGCCGAGGCCCTCAGCCGGCGGGATGACGAGGTCCACGTCGCGTTCGCGTTCGGGTGGAATGCGGTTGGCGATGTCGTAGTAGCGGTCGACCCGGCTCTGCGATTTCACGGTACGGCCCTTGGGACCGCGGCGGATCCAGTCGATTTCATTGCGCAGGAAAGCCTGGCGCTTGGACTCCATGACTTCGGCCTGCTCTTCGCGCTCGGCCTTAGCTACCAGGTAGTCGGTGTAGTTGCCTTCGTACCCCTCCAGTTTGCCGTTCGCAAGATCGAGGATGCGGGTGGAGCTGCGGTCCAGAAAGGTGCGGTCATGAGTGACGACGAGGCAGCCGCCCAGAAAGCGCAGCAGCCAGTCTTCGAGCCATTCGATGGACTCGGTATCGAGGTGGTTGGTGGGCTCGTCGAGCAGCAGCAGGTCGGGCTGGCCGATGAGGGCGCGGCAGAGGGCGGTGCGGCGCCGTTCGCCCCCGGAGAGAGTGCCCGCGAGACGGTCGAGGGGGGGCGCTTCGAGGTGTTCCATGAGCTTGGCACGGCGCACGTCGAGATCCCAGCCACCGAGGGCCTGGATGCGGTGTTCGAGCGTGTGGCTCTCGTGGGAATCGTGCGGCGCGGCTTCGAAACGCCGGATGAGATCGAGCACATCACGCACGCCGGCAAAGATGTTGTCGCCCACGCTGGCATCGAGATCGAGCGTAGACTGCTGCGGCAGGTAGCCGATGCGCAGATCGCGGCGGCGCTGCAGCTCGCCGCGGTCGGGCGCGTCAACCCCGGCCAGCAGGCGCATCAAGGTGGACTTGCCGCAGCCGTTGCGGCCCAGCAGACCGACGCGCTCGCCGGCGTGAATGGCCAAGGTGGCATGGTCCAGGACGACCTGCAGCCCAATGCGGACCTCGAGGTCGCGACCCTGCACAAGTACGGGAAGAGGTTGGGGGTCCATGAGTGCCCATAAGGTAAACCTCCGAGGCGGCAATGAAAGCGGGGGCGCATGTCAGTTCCGTAGGGGCTTCTGTTTCGATCGTCTCCGCGTCCGGCGAGCAAAACGGGTCACTTGACTCTTGGGGGAGACTTCCGGCGGGACGTGTCGCGAAGGCCAGACGCCACGGAGCGCTGAAAGCGCGGCCATTCCTCAGCCCAGGGCACCGCCCTGGGAATGGAATCCCAAACGAGATTGAGCCCTGCCGGGGCGGCATACCGACAGTCCATGGGCACCGCGCGGGCAGCTATGGCGCC
>CAILKC010000943.1 GCA_903834675.1 uncultured Victivallales bacterium
CATACCTCCGCACCGGGGCCGCATGGTCCGCCCCTTCAGGGCTCAATCCGCGCTGTGGACGGGTACCCAGGGCGTTGCCCTGGGCGCCCGGAACGCCCCTTTGGGGCTGAATACCACGGCCCATCCTTATTGCACAGGTCGGGTTTTCACGGTGTCTCAGTTGTTCAGCCAGTTGGCGCCCAAGGAGTTGCCGCAGTTCAGCCACTCGACATGGCCATCGGTAAAGCTGAAGTTGTTGCCGAAGCTGTGTCGGCCGTAAAGTCCCGGCATGGAGTTCGCCTCCACGTAGATGTAGTTCAATGACAGCGACGCTGTGGCTGGATAGGCGGGCAGATTGGCTGGGTTGGCAGCGTAGCAGTCGCCCATCATGATGAGGGAGGAGGGGCGTATGATCTGGGCCAGCTGCATGCCCTCGTAGAGGGGGCCGGTGCGCACCGGCGAGTAGGCGCCGCCACCGCCGATGTTGTAGCCCACGCCGCGCCAGTTGCAGCCGTACCCCGCAAGCTGGGTTGCCATAGACGGACAGTAGACCACCTCGCGGGTTACACCGTGCGGCAGCAGCACCGTGTACCAGGGAATGCCCGGGTAGTGGTACGCCCCGCCCAGTTTCTCGCCATTGGCATCCGCATAGAGGGCCCAGCCGAGCTGGATTTGCTTGAGATTGCTGGCGCAACTGATGGAACGGGCCTTCTCGCGGGCTTTGGCCAGGGCCGGCAGGAGCATCGCCGCCAGGATCGCGATAATGGCGATTACGACCAGCAGCTCGATGAGGGTGAAGGCACGTGGCCGGCCTGGACTGCGGGGTTGTGAGATTCTCATGGTCGCTTCGTCTCCGGGTGTTCCGGCGCGCCCGCCGGATAGGACTATTTCGGCACGTTTGTAGCGTGGCATCAGAGGAGCTTCTCCGCAAGCGTACCTAGGGTGGGTAGATCCATGATTTCGTGGGGGTAATGCGAGACAGGGAGCCCCGGCAGTGCCCCCCGGGGGCAAGACTCGGCAGCGCGACAGGCTACTTGGCGGCCTTGATCTCGTCCCAGATGCGGGTGTAGAGCTTGTTGGCCTCGCCCAGGTCGGCGATGATCTCGCCTTTGGCCCTCACCGCGGGGGGTGGAAACAGCACCGGGTCCGAGCGCGCCGCCTCAGGCAACAAGGCGTAGCTGGCGCGGTTGGGGCAGAGATAGCTGGTGAAGCTGGTATTCTCGGCGGCCACCTGGGGTTCCTGCAGGAAGTTGACGAAGGCATGGGCCAGGGCGGCATTCGGGGCATCCGTGGGGATCACCATGTCGTCGCAGGAAACGGAGTAGCCCTCTTTGGGCAGGGCGAAGGCGATGTCCGGATTCTCTTCAGCGACCTGTATGATGTCGCCGCTGTAGCCATGGACGAGGAGGAACTCACTGCTGGCGAGGCCCGTCTTGTACTGTTCATTTTCGAATTTGGCGAGGTTTTTCTTCCAGCGGATGACCACGTCGCGCGCCGCCGTGAGCTGCGTCTCGTCGGTGGTATTGAGGCTGTAACCGAGGAATTTGAGGGCGGCGCCGATGGTTTCGCGCATGTCGTTGAGCAGGGTGGCACGGCCGGCGAGGTCGGCGCGGTCGAACATGGCCCAGGAGGGCTCGAAGTCCTTGACCTTGCTCTTCAGGTGGGCGATGCCGGCGTAGGTGAGCATGTAGGGCACGCTGTGGTCGCAGGCCGGGTCCATGGAGATTTTCAGGTAGTCGGGGTCGAGGTTGCTCAGATTGGGGAGGCGGCTCTTGTCGAGGACCTGGAGCATGCCCTGCTCGTGCATGAGTCTGACCATGTAGCTGCTGGGGAAGATGACATCGTAACCGCTGGCGCCGGCCTTGATCTTGGCATACATGGACTCATTGGAGTCGAAGGTATCGATGACCACCGTGCAGGCATTCTCCCGTTCAAAGCGCTGCACCAGTTCGGGCTTGATGTAGTCGGCCCAGGTGTAGACATGCAAGATGCCCTTGGCTTCCTTGCGGCAGCCACCCGCGGCGGCCACAGCCACCAGCGCCAGAATCGTCTTCACCCAGCGTTCCATCATGCTCTCCTGTCCTTGATCAGTTCCTGGCTGGCCCAAACCGCGACGAACGTAACCACGATAAGGAGGGTTGACAAGGCGTTGATCAGGGGCGGCGAGCCGTGCTTGATCATGCTGTAGATGCGGATCGGCAGGGTGGTAGCTCCGGGGCCAGCGACGAAGAAGCTGATGACGAAGTCGTCGATGGAGAGGGTGAAGGCGAGCAGGGCGCCGGCAACGATGCCCGGGGCCAGGAGCGGGAGGAGGACGGTGCGGAAGGCCTGCCAGGCGTTGGCGCCGAGGTCATGAGAGGCTTCGATGAGGGTGTGGTCGAAGTCTTGCAGGCGGCCCAGAACCACCATGGCGACGTAGCTGATGCAGAACGAGACGTGGGCCAGGAAGACGGTGAAGAGACCCAGGCTGGCGCCGAGGGCGACGAAGAACAGCAGCAGGCTGATGCCGGTGAGGATCTCGGGGACGACGAGGGGCAGGTAGATGAGGGCGTAATGGGCTCGCTGGAGGGGGGAGCGCCAGCGGTGCAGCGCCAGGGCGGCGGTGGTGCCGAGCACGGTGGAGACGAGGGTGGCGCCGAGGGCGACGAGGAGGGTGTTGCCGAAGGCGTGCCAGATCTCCCGTTCGTGGGCCAGGCGGATGTACCAGCGCAGGCTGAATCCTTCCCAGGTGCCGCCGAATCGCGAGGCGTTGAAGGAGCTAACAATCAGCACCAGCACGGGCAGGTAGAGGAAGGCCAGCACCGCCGCCGTGACCAGGTAGGGGAAGAGGCTGCGTCTCATGGGCGGCGCTCCTCCCCGGCGCGGCCGGGTTGCGGCACGGCGCGCTTCGCCTGCAAGACGATGGCGAGGCCGAGGGGAATGACGACCGCCAGCGCGAGCAGGGCCGAGATGGCGCTGGCGTGGGGCAGGTTCCGGTCGACGAAGGTGCGTTGCGCGATCTTGTTACCGATCAGCTCGGCATTGGTGCCACCCATGATATCGGGGATGACATAGGAGCCCAGGCAGGGGATGAAGACCATGAGGAAGGCGTTGAGCAGGCCACGGCGAATCCCCGGGATGAAGACGCTGCGGAAGGCGCGGAACTTGGTGGCGCCCAGGTCGCGGGCCGCCTCGACCAGGGTGAAGTCGAACTTCTCGGCGGCGGCGTACACCGGCAGGATGGCGAAGGGCAGGGACGTATAGACCATGACCAGCAGCACCGCCTCGGCGCGGTACATCAACGAGGTGTCGGGGCTGATCGCCCCGAGCGCCAGCAGGCCACGCTTGATCAGCCCCTCGGGATGGAGCAGGGCTTTCCAGGCGAAGATGCGGATCAGAAAACTGGTCCAGAAAGGCACTACCACCAGCAGCACCAGGAGGCGCCGCCAGCGCGCTTCGGCGCGGGCCATGACGTACCCCGCGGGCAGCGACATGAGGACACAGATCACGGTGGCCACAAAACTCATCCACAGCGTCCGCCAGATGATGGCCGGATAGGCCGGGTTCCCGAGGTGCCGCAAGGTCTGCAGGGTCCAGCCCGCCCCGATGCCGCCGTAGGTGTCCACCGGCTTCAGAGCGATGGCGAAAACGATGAGGGTCGGGACGACGAAGAGCAGGACCAGCCAGGCGAACGAGGGTAGCGTGGTCAGGGCTTCGGTCCAGCGTGCGCGCCTTGCCATCGCTCAGCCCTCCTTGGCGGCGTCGGCGGTCGGCGCCGCGGCCAGGCCGGCTGCCAGGCCGAAGACCGCCCCCGCCTCACTGGGCATCTCCAGGAGATCCTCGTCGGCGGCGCGGTAGGTGGCCAGGATATAGCCGTCGTCGGCGTGCCAGCTGACCCACACGGTTTCCTTGAACGTGATCGGCTTCTCGTCCAGCAGGAACCGGTTGTGCTGCTGATAGATGGTGAGGAAGCAGTCCTCGATGCGGACGCGGTACTTGGTGCGGTCGCCGAGGTAGATGACATCCTCGACCACCGCTTGCAGGCAATTATGCAGGGGCTGGCGCTCGGGGCGCTCGCGCTGGAGCCGTAGTTTCTCGGGTCGGACACTGAGGGGCACGCGGTCGCCGACCCGCAGTTTCTTGTCGTTGTAGCAGAGGACATCGGGGAAGCCATCGGCGCGCATGACCACGTAGTCGGCCTCGGCGATCTGGGCGACCGTGCCCTCGAAGAAGTTCGTATCGCCGATGAAGGCGGCGACGAAGCTGGACTCGGGGGCCTCGTAGATCTCGGCCGGGGTGCCGATCTGCTCAATGTGGCCGCTGTTCATCACCGCGATGCGGTCGCTCAGGCTCATGGCCTCGCCCTGGTCGTGGGTGACATAGAGGAAGGTGATGCCGACCTCGTCGTGGATGACGTCCAGTTCGATCAGCATGCGCTGGCGCAGCTTGAGGTCGAGAGCGGCGAGGGGTTCATCGAGCAGCAGGACCAGGGGCCGCAGCACCAGGGCGCGGGCAATGGCGACGCGCTGTTTCTGGCCGCCGCTGAGGTGCATCGGGTGTTTGTCGGCATGGTCGCGCAACTGGATCAGCGCCAGCATGCGCTCCACTTCGTCGTCGATGCGGCGGCGCGGCCAGCGGGCGATCTTCAGGCCGTAGGCGATGTTTTCGCGCACCGTCAAGTGCGGGAAAAGGGCGTAGTTCTGGAAGACGGTATTGACCTGGCGCTCGTTGGGGGGCAGGTCGGTGATGTCCTCGCCGCCGAGCAGGATGCGACCGGAATCGGGGCGTTCGAAGCCGGCCACCAGGCGCAGTAGGGTCGTCTTGCCGCAGCCGCTGGGGCCGAGGAGAGAGAAGATCTCGCCGCGCCGCAGGCCCAGGGAGACGTGGTCGGCCGCCACGATGGCTCCGAAGGACTTGCTGATGTCCCGGAACTCAAGCAGAACCTCGGCGTCGGACATCTCCAGAGCGCTCCCCGTTCGCGTCCCGCGGCTGGCGCGGCAACCTCGCTGGAATCACTCCGCCACGCCCGCCGTCGACGCACACGGCAGACGCTTCGGCAATATACCCTGGGCCCGCCCTCGAGCCAGTGTCAGGGCCACTTTGTCAGGGCTTCAAGAAAGAGTCCCTGCTCGCCTCCCTGGAGCCCGCGAGGCCCAGCCCGTTGCGGGCGGGTTCGCGGTATTCCCGGTCTGGCCCCGGCGCCGTGCCTGAGGCCGCCCGCCGGCCGCGGCGGTGCCCCCGGCGCCGGGCGCTCACCGTGTCCCCCCGGCGGGGGTGGGCGGCTCGTCGGGCTTCCAGCTCCCCAGGGCGGCTTGCAGGCGAGCATGGAGCGCCGCCGCGGTCGAGGTGGCCTTGAGTTCGTCGCGAACGCGAGCCTCAGCCATCAGGGTGGCGATGGCCGCCAGCAGCCGGATCTGCGTGTCGGCTCCCTGCGCCGGGGTGAGCAGCAGGAAGACAAAATGTACCGGCTGGCCATCGGGGGCGTCCCACTCCAGGCCCTGCCGGGATAGGCCAAAGGCCACGAGGGGATGGCTCAGATGCTCGCAGCGGCCATGCGGCACCGCGACTCCGACCCCGATGGCGGTCCCCATCAACTCCTCGCGTTCCCGCACCGTCCGCCGGATCTGCTCGAGATCAAGGTCTGGTTGGGTGGCGATGAGCTGGGCGCAAAGCCCTTCGATGGCCTCCCAGCGCGTGGCGGCGGCAAGGTCGGCTGAGACCGCGGCCCGCGGCAGCAGGTCGGGGACCGAGACCCGGGCCAGCCGGCGTAGCACGCGGGCCAGCAACGGCCCCACCGCGACAGAGGACGCCAAGGCGGCAAAGACGATGGCCACGAAGACCGTGGAGGTGATGAGCTTCAGTTCCAGCGCCAGAATGCCCAGGATGATCTCCATGGCGCCACCGGGGATGAACGCGACCCCTACGGCGAGGCACTCGGTGCGCGGCATCCGACTCAGCCACGCCCCCAGCCACGCCCCGAGGAATTTTCCGCCGACGGCCACGGCGGTGAAGATCAACACCAGCCCGACATCGAGACGGGTGACGAAGTCGATGCGCAGGCCGATCCCCGCGAAGAAGATGGTCACGAAGATGGCATGCACGAACTGCGAGATGATATCGCGCTCGCGCTCCGAGATCTCCGGGGTATTTCCGGCCATCACTCCGGCCAGGAAGAAGCCGAGGATGGCCTGAATGCCGATCGACTGGGTGATGAGACCGCAGAGGACTCCCAGGCAGGTGATGAAGGCCAGAACCGTGGCCGGCTGGGGCAACGGCTGGCGTTTGAGCCAGCGTGTGGCCGTGCCCGTCACCCGCGAGCCCATGGTCAGGCAGAGCGCGCCGAAGATGCCCACCTGGAACAGCACCACCAGCGTCGCTCCCCAGTCGACCTGCGCCTGGGTCGCCAGGCTCATCACCACCGTGAACACCAGCCAGCCCAGCAGATCGTTGACCACGTAGCCGGAGAGCAGCACCAATCCCAGATCGCTCTTGATGATGTCCAGGTCGTGCAGCACGCGGGCAATGACGGTGAGGGCGCTGATTGACGCCGCCGTGGCCAGGAAGAGACTGAAACTCAGGCGGTTGGCCGCCGGCCCCCAGTAGGACGAAGGCAACAGCGCAAACACCGCCAGCCCCAGCGCCAGGGGCACAATGACGCCGACCACCCCGATCGAGAGCGCCGCGCGGCCCTGTCTCCAGGCATTCGAGGCCTTGACCTCAAAGCCCGTGATCAGCAGCAGAAACAGCACCCCGAACCAGGACAGCGTCTCCATCATGTTCTGCTGCACCAGCTCGAGCGGAAAGAGGCGTTGCTGCAAGCCGGGAAGCAGGCGGCCGAACACGGTAGGGCCGAGCAGAATCCCGGCCAGGATCTCGCCGGCGAGGGCGGGACTGCCGAGACGCCGGGCCACTCCGCCCAGAATCTTGGCCAATCCCAGCAGCACCAGCAACTGCATCAGGAAAAGCCGGATCTGCTCGTCGTTGAGGTAATGGACGGCCTGCACCGCGTCTATCTCCTCGCCACCATGCCCTAACCCGGAGGAAGCCGACGCGGCTCCGTGAGCGCTGGCGCCTGAGCCAGCCTGAAGAGCCCCGGGGAGGCGCGGCGTTCGGGCTCCCGCAGGCCAGGGTCACTTGTGCTTGTGGAAACTGCTGAAAGGCAGCGCGGGTAAGCTGAGCAGGGCGGCCACGACGCCGACGCCGAGCCCCCGCGAGACGATCTCGGTCCAGCCGATCCAGTGGCCATTGAGGATGGCGAAGACAGCCCCCCCCACCGCCGTGCTGGCCACGAGGGCGATGAACAGGTTGGCCGCCAGGCGCGCCAACCCCAGGACCACGAGCATGCCGACTAGCACCAAGGCGCCACCGGCCAGGCATTGCAGCGCGGGAGACACCATGCGAACCTGCCCCTCAGTAATCCTTCTCGCTCGGCTCCGGCACCGCGGCGAGCAGTTGCTTGACCAGATCGTCCGGACCGATGCCCTCGGAGTCGGCGGTGAAGTTGGTGAAAATGCGGTGACGCAGCACGGGCAGAGCCAGGTTCTTGATGTCTTCGCAACTGACGTTGAGTCGGCCGTTCAGGACGGCACGGGCCTTGGCCCCAAGCACGAGGAACTGGGCCGCGCGCGGGCCGGCGCCAACGTGGACGTTATCCTTGATGAACTGCGGCGCCTCCTCGGCCTTGGGGCGGGTCATGCGCACCAGGCGGGTGGCATACTTGACCACGTGGGGACTGACGGGCAACTGGCGCACGGTGCTCTGCAGGGCCAGAAGGTTCGCGGCGGTCAGGACCTCGCGCAACTCCGTGTCCTGCTTGCCGGTGGTGGCCATGACGATGCGCTCTTCCTCGTCCGCCTCGGGGTAGTCGACGATGATGTTGAACATGAAGCGGTCGAGCTGTGCTTCCGGCAAGGGGTAGGTGCCTTCCTGCTCCAGGGGGTTCTGGGTGGCCAGAACAAAGAACGGGGGCGGCAAGGGAAAGACGTGATTGGCGACGGTGACCTGGCGTTCCTGCATGGCCTCGAGCAGGGCCGCCTGGGTCTTGGGTGGGGTACGGTTGATCTCATCGGCGAGGAGCATGTTGGTGAAGATGGGGCCCTTGATGAAGCGGAAGGTCTTCTGACCGGTGTCTTCGTTGACCTCGAGCACATCGGTGCCGATGATGTCGGAGGGCATGAGGTCGGGGGTGAACTGGATGCGTTTGAACTGCAGCCGCAGAATCTTGGCCAGGGTGTTGACCATGAGGGTCTTGCCGAGACCGGGAAGACCGATCATCAGGCAGTGGCCACCCGCGGCGATGGCCACGAGCAGTTCCTCGAGGACACGCTTCTGGCCCACGATAATACGGCCGAATTCAGTCCCGATCTGGCCATAGATGGCGCTCATTTCGTGGATGTCGGTGAGGGCCTCCTTGCCCAGGGTCGGCCCCTGCATCCAGGTGGCGTCTGGACGGGCCGCCGCCGCCGCCGCCGCCGCATCTGAGGCCGCATCGGCAGCCGTGGCCGCCGCGGCGGCGGAGGCCGTGGCCGCTTCGGCGGTGATCGACATGGCGTCGCCATTGTAGGTGGCGTCGAAGAGGGTGCCGACGTTGCCGAACTGGATGGTGGTGCGCCCGCCGACCTCGGTACGGGAAATCTGTTCGCCTTTAACGAAGACGCCGTTGGCGCTCTCGAGATCCTCGACGAACCAGATCCCCTCGAGGCACTCCAGCGCGGCATGATGGCGGCTGATGCTGCCCTCGTTGATGCGGACATCGCACTCTTCGCCACGGCCGACAATCAGGCGTCCGCCGCCGACCTCGTACGTGCGCCCAGCGTCTGGTCCGCCCAAAATCTCAAGCTTGGCCATAGGTGTGTATCCGATCCCGTGTTAGGGTCCGACCCGCGTCCCTAAGTCTACTGCCTCGCCGGAGAGGCGTCAAGACGCACCGCGGCAGGGGGGCGCAGGTCAGTTCCGTAGGGGTTCGCTTGTCTGAGAACCGCAGAGGGTCGAGGGCCTGCCCGCCGTGCTGGGTCGAGAGACCAGGGGGGGACGCAGTGTCCGAGTCCCCCCCCGTCGACTCAATCCCGATTTCGATTTCCATCTCGATCCGCCATCCCGCCGCTACGGTTTCGCGGCGGCACCCCCAGCCGCGGAAGTCGCGGGTTCGCCTCTGCCTCTTCAGCCC
>CAILKC010000944.1 GCA_903834675.1 uncultured Victivallales bacterium
ACGCAGACGTATGCCGGAGCAGGCTGGTATGACGAGGGGACGCTGGTTATTCGCTCCACGCCCGTCGTCGGTGCCCACTTCCTGCGCTGGGAAGGCGACCTGCGGGGTGCTCCGTCGCCGATTGACGTGACCTTTACGGGGCCTGCCGAGATTACGGCCCTGTTCCGCCGCGACAAGACCGCCAGCGGCTTTGTGCCGATGATCGGCGGCACGCTCAGCAGTCCCAATGCCGACGTGGCCGGGTTCACGCCCGACATAGCCAGTTTTGACATGAAGAACAAGGAAGTGTCCGTCCTGGAATATGTGGCCTACCTCAATGACGCGCTGTCTTACGGCGCCGTGACGATGGCTGGCAATGTGGTGTATGGCCGGCCGGAAGTGCGGGGCTATGCCGCCGGGCTTTACGGTACCTGGACTTGGACGCCGAGCGACGGTACTGGGCAGCAAAGCGTAACCGGACGGACCTTTGGCCTGGCCTTGGACGCCGCCGCACTGGTCGATCCGACCAAGGTGCTGCCGACATTCACGACAGGATCCGTGACCAGCATCAGCGGCAGCTTCACGGGTCAGATTTACGCTCCGGCCCTGGGCTCGACCAGCTTTAAGAACGAAGGCGCGGGAACCCTGACATTGAAGGTGGACGGCACCACCATACTCAACAATGCGGCGGCGGGAACGGCAGCTAGCACAATCGTTGCGTTTGGCTGGCATACGGCCGAGGTTGTCTGGCAGGCGACCACCACGGTTTCGATGAACATGAGCTGGCGTCTGCCGGGACAGGCGACCTACACAGCCATTGACACTACCATGCTGCGCCATGAGGCCACAACGGCCACCACCAGTGTCGAACTCGCCGGAACATGGATCGGGGACGACACGCTGAACGATGACACCATCTCAGCGGCCATCACGCCGGCCACCGTAACCGCCGATCCGGCAGACGGATATAACTATGTGTTTGCCGCGCTGCCCAAGGATTTCACCTTTCAGGGCGCGGTGCCTCTGGTGGGCAACGGCGAGGCCGGACTGATGGTTCGGGAACGCAATGACGAGAATTCGCCGTACTTCTTTGCCGGCTTGGATGCGGCGGGGCAGATCTTGTGCAGGTATCGCAGTCAGGACGGCGGGGATGAACAAACCCTCACCACGGGGTACATCGCGCAACCGGGGCAACTATTCAGAATGCAGCGCGTGGGAAACCGTGTACAGGCGGCTATCTATCGCGGCGCGGCGTGGCTGGACCTGCTGACGGAATCAACCGAGGAGGAGTGGTTGGAGGTTGGCGACGGCCAAGTCGTCGCGATGATGGCGGGCTTCCATTCAGCGGTCTCGTCCGTCGCCTTCACCGGCTATGATTTCTGGATGCCCGACATCGGTAACAATTTTGATGGATGCCGGGTCATGAACCTTGCCGCGGAGAACTGCCCGGTGCAGTGGAATGAAACCGTGTTCACGGCCAAGACCGGCCAGGACAATTATCCGACGACTGAAGTGACCTGGTACGGGGCCAAGCTGTACTGCAAATGGCTACGGGAGACGGTGCAGAACTCCGGCTATGACCTGCCAAGCGAGTGGCAGGTGGAATACGTTGCCGGAAACGGCAACACGACCAAGGCGGCCAACCTCTACCCGTGGCCGGCCGGCGCGGCCTCACAGGAATATGCCAATCTTGCAGGCTTGGAGACGGCGGGGGCCTATGACGGGCTGGCGCCGGTGGGAAGCCTGGCGCCGGAGGACGGCATCTACAACCTCGGCGGCAACGCCTGGGAATGGACTGACTCGCTGTACTGGGAAGACGGCGTATGGCGCACAATCCGCGGCGGTTCTTATCTGCTGCCAGCCAGCTATGCGGCGACCACCTACCGCTCGTTCTACGGCTATCCGTTCTACGGCAATAAAAGCGTCGGATTCCGGCCGGTGTGCAACCAGGCCCCGGAAAACGTTTTTGTAGCCATTGAGGGGGGCCAGTTGGTCAGTCCGAATTCGGGCGTTGTGTCATTCGAGTCAATGATTGACGGCTTCAAGATGCAGGCCACTGAGGTGACGGCCAAACAGTATGCATCGTTCCTGAATTGGATGAGTGCAAACGGCCATACCACCGTACAGGGGCAGGCAGTGGAAGGAAACGGGGCGGAATGGGCCGACGGCAGCATTTTGTTGAACCTCCAAGACCATCCCACGGTGCGCTACGACGGCGCTTCCTTCTACGCACTGGCAGGCAAGGGTATGCAACCGGTCGTTCTGGTTAGCGCCTACGGTGCCGACCTCTACTGCAAGTGGATGTCTCTGACCAACCCGGCCTTCACCTACAGACTGCCAACGGAATGGGAATGGGAATACGCCGCCACCTACGGCAAGCAACTGGATCTCAACTGGGCGGCTCCCAGTGCCGCCGCCCGCATCACGGGCTTTACCGGGACGCACGACGTGGCTTCGGCAGGGCCGGACACGACGTTCAATGCGGCCGGCGTCGCCGGGTTGTTTGATGTTTTGGGGAATGCTGCCGAGTGGACACTCAGCGAACCTGCGTTCGACTTCACGCGCCGCGTGGTTCGTGGAGGTGCATACGATATGCCGGAATGGACGCAGACGGCCTACTACCGCGGCACCTACCGGACCATGGAATACACGGCCCCTGACATTGGGTTCCGCGTTGTCTCGACTCCCGTTGATGCGGTCCCGCCTGAGATACAGGTTCCTTCCGACACGCTCTTGTTCATGGAACGCGATGTCATGGAGGATGGCGACGTAGTGCGAGGGTATGTAGTCAGGAATGGCGACACAGGTGCCGCTGTGACAGTGCCAATGGTGTCTTCATCCCCCGACAAGTTGATAGTTCCACCTGCAGTGAGCATGGCGCCTGGCATTGGGGTCGCTGAATTCGAGTGCATGCGGACTGATGTTGTGATCTTGGGTGATCTCCTCGTCACCATCACGGTTGGAACGGGAGGAGCTAACAGCGCAACAGACACCATCCTCCTGCGGGGCAAGAGGATGCTCACAGTGACCGCCCGTAGCCAGGTTCGTTTGTACGGCGACTCAAATCCGGCGTTGACAGTATCCTATGCGGGATTCGTGGATGGTGACAGCGCGAGTGATCTGGCAATACAACCCGCGGTTGCCTGCATTGCGACCACGGACAGTTCCACGGGTACCTACGACATAACGGTCTCAGGAGGCTCCGACGCAACCTATGCCTTTACATACGAGAAAGGCATTCTGACCGTGACGCCCAGGACGCTAACGGTGACGGCGGTAGCCAGGAGCCGTATATACGGTGACGCCAACCCGGCATTCTCCGTGACCTACTCGGGCTTTGTGAACGGCGATGACGCGGGCGACCTGGACACGCTGCCTACAGCCACCTGCGGCGCCACCCCTGCCAGTCACGCCAGCGCCTACCCCATCGTGCCTTCGGGCGGGACCGACAACAACTACAGTTACACCTATGTGAACGGGACGCTGACCGTGAACCGGGCGGCGCTGACCTGTACGGCGCAGAACAAGGTTCGGGTCTACGGCGACGCTAACCCGGCTCTGACCATCGGCTATACAGGGCTGAAGAACGGGCAGACGGCACCGGCAGTGCCGCCGTCGGCGTCCTGCGCGGCAACGGCAGCCAGTTCGGTAGGGACGTACCCAATCCCCCTTGCGGGCGGCAGCGACTCGAACTACGCGCTGACGCTGGTTGCGGGCACGCTGACCATAGGCCC
The DNA here is from genome assembly GCA_903834675.1 of uncultured Victivallales bacterium. Next base: position 3,714 of record CAILKC010000944.1, read on the forward strand.
TGCGCCGCTGACCTGTGCGGTGCAGAACAAGGTTAGGGTCTACGGCAGCGCCAACCCGCTGCTGACGATCGCCTACACGGGGCTGAGGAACGGTCAGACCGTCCCGGCCACGCCCCCGGCGGCCGCCTGCCCCGCCACGCCTGCAAGCCCTGTGGGCACGTATGCAATCACGCTCAACGGCGGCAGCGACCTGAACTACACGATGACGTTGGTTGCGGGCACACTGGCCGTGGACCCTGCGCCGCTGACTTGTCGGGCTGTGGACAAGAGCCGCGCCTACGGCGACGCCAACCCGCTGCTGACGATCGCCTATACGGGGCTGAAGAACGGTCAGACCACCCCCGCTGTGCAACCGTTGGCATCCTGCGCCGCTGTTGTCGGCAGTCCGGTGGGGACGTACCCGATCACCCTTGCCGGCGGCAGCGACTCGAACTACGCGCTGACGTTGGTAACCGGCTCGCTCGCGGTGACGCCCAGGACGCTAACGGTGACGGCAGCAGACAGGAGTCGTATATACGGTGACGCCAACCCAGTATTCTCTCTGACCTACTCCGGCTTTGTCAACGGCGATGACGCGGGCGATTTGGACACGCTGCCCACGGCGACGTGCGTCGCCACCCCTGCCAGCGCTGCCACCGCCTACCCCATCGTGCCTGCAGGTGGCGCGGATGGTAACTACAGTTTCAGCTACGTCAATGGCACGCTCAGCGTAAGTCCAGCTGCGCTGAGTTGTCGCGCCGACGACAGAAACCGGCTCTACGGTCAGGCCAACCCGGCATTCACGGTGATTTACACGGGGATGAAGAATGGTGACACGGCACCGGATGTGCCGCCAATCGCCGCATGCGCGGCTACGGCTGCTAGTAACATCGGTACCTACCCGATCCACTTGACCGGAGGCGGTGACCCGAACTATACGTTGAGCCTGGATAGTGGCACGCTCAGTGTCTCCCCGGCGGCTCTGACCATCACGGCCAAGGATAGGGGTAAAGTCTACGGCGAGACGGCGTCTTTTGCCGGGACAGAGTTCACAGTCGCAGGACTGCTAAATGCCGACGCGGTGACCGCGGTGACCCTGGTCAGCACCGGTACCGGGGCGATGGCCGACGTAGCCGGGGGTCCCTACGCAATCATTCCGAGCGCCGCCCTGGGCATCGGCCTGGGCAACTACACCATCGGCTATGTCAGCGGCGCGCTGACCATCGGCAAAGCCACCCCGACGATCACCTGGCTGCCGCCCACTCCCATAGAGTATGGCACGGTGATGGGCGTCACGCAGCTCAACGCAACGGCAAACACTGCTGGCACGTTCGCCTACGATCCGCCCTCAGGCACGGTGCTGAACGCGGGCGAAGGCCAGCCCATTCGCGCAGATTTCGCTCCGGCCGACGCGGCCAACTGGACGGCGGCAACCCGGACCGTGCCCATCGGGGTGACGCCAGCGCTGCTGACGATCACGGCGGACGACAGAACCAAGGTCTACGGCGAAATGGCGGTCTTCGTCGGCACGGAGTTCACCGCCATCGGGTTGCTGAATGCCGACATTGTGACCGCGGTGACGCTGGCCAGCCCCGGCGCGGCAGCCAGGGCCACGGTAGCCGGCTCGCCGTACGCGATTACCCCCAGTGCTGCCGTGGGTACCGGCCTCAGGAACTACGCGATCAGCTATGTCCAGGGCGCCCTGAGCCTCAGCCGCGCAGTTCTGAGCGTGACGGCGAATGCTGCCAGCCGGGCTTACGGAGCGGCCAACCCCGTGTTCAGCGGGGCCGTGGTCGGCGTGGTGGCCGGCGATAGTATCACCGACACCTATGCCAGCGCGGCCACGCCTGCGAGCCCCGCTGGCGTCTACGGCCCGGCCACGGCCGAGGCGGTCATCCCGAAGCTCGTCGACCCCGGTAACCGTCTGTCCAACTATGCGGTGACGGCTAGCAACGGCACGCTGACCGTCGACACGGCGGTGCTGGTCATCACCGCGAACAGCCGGGGCAAGACCTACAGGGAGACGGTGACTCTTGCGGGGACGGAGTTCACTGCCCTCGGGTTGCTGAATGCCGACATTGTGACTGCGGTGACACTGGCCAGCCCCGGCGCGGCGGCTGGGGCCACGGTAGCCGGCTCGCCGTATGGGATCACACCGAGCGCGGCCGGGGGTGCTGGCCTCGAGAACTACGCCATCGCGTACCGCGACGGCAGCCTGACGGTGGGCAAGGCTACGCCCGAGATTGTTTGGCCCAAGCCTGCTGCCATCGTCTATGGCACGGCGCTGGGACCGGTGCGGCTCAATGCGACGGCCAACACCGCCGGCACCTTCACCTACACGCCCGGAGTCGGCGCCGTTCTGAATGCCGGCCCCGCGCAGATCCTGCACGGGGACTTCGCACCAGCCGACCCAGGTAACTGGACGAACCCCACGGCGCAGCAGGCCATTGACGTGACGAAGGCAGTCCTGACGGTGACCGCCCTGCCTCAGAGCCGCATGTATGGCGAGCCGAATCCCGAGCAGTTTCCGGTCGCCTGCGAGGGCTTTGTGAATGGAGATGACCCTGATGACCTGGACACGCCATTCCTGGCAACCTGCACGGCCACACCGTGCAGCCCGGTGGACACGTACCCCATCGTACCTTCGGACGGTGCGGACAACAACTACGCTTTCAGCTACGTCAATGGCACGCTCACGGTGGAGCCTGCGCCGCTGGTCTGCATCGCCATCGACAAAACCAAGGAGTACGGCGAGCCCCTGCCGGCGTGCGACATCGCGTACGCGGGGCTGGTCTGCGGTGACACCGGGACGGCCGTACCACCGACGTGCCTGCACGAGGCCACGTTCGAGAGTCCTGTGGGCAAGTACCCGATCGCAATGGAAGGCGGTTCCGACCCCAACTACGAGCTGGAACTGAGACCCGGCACGCTCACCATTATTGACACCGAGACACCCTTTGCCGTCGCGATCCGCCGTATATCGCCAGCTACTGCGGAGACCAACTGGGCAGAGGTGACCTTCGCTGTCAGCTTCAGCGAACCGGTTGCGGGCCTGACCGCCGCCACTTTCGTGGTCGATGCAACCGGCGCACAGACAGCCGCAGCAGTCCTGGAAGCTGTGCCGACCGGCATTGACTGGAAACAGGTCGGGGCGGCCGATGTGTGGAGCGTACGGGTGCAGACGGCTCCCGGAGATGGTCTGCTCAGCCTGGACCTGGTCAACGGCCTTGGAGCGATCCAGGACAGAGGAGGTAACGCTCTTCGGGAATCGTTCACTGCTGGCGAATCCTACGACGTTGACCGTACGCCGCCCACCGTGGCGTCGCTCACTCCAACCAACGGGGCTGTCGAAGTGCCACTGGCACCGGCGCTGGTAGCGACGTTCTCGGAACCGGTGTTCGTCGGAACGGGTGACATCACCATACTGCGGGCCACGGACGGCAAGGTCTTCGAAACCATTCCGGTAACGGATGGTGTGTGGATCGCCATAGCGGGGAACACGGTGACCATCTCCCATGGCAGACTCATCGCCGGGAGCTGGTACTTCGTGCAAATGGACGCCGGCTGCTTGGTGGATGCGAAGGGAAACCCGTTTGCGGGCATCGCTGACCCGCAGGCCTGGCGGTTCCGGGCACGGCAGTGGGTCGTGACGTTCCTGGCAAGCTCCGGGGGGAGCCTGGATGGTGACACGGAGCAGCATGTCGATGAAGGAGCCTCGACTACGGCGGTCCTTGCTGTGCCCCACTACACCTATGTATTTTCCGACTGGCGCAACGACGCGACGGTGAATCCCCTCATGTGGACAGTGAACCCGCTCGGGCTGACTGAAGTGCATGAAGACACCATTGTCACTGCATCTTTCCAGGCGGCGGCGACAGAGCACCCGGTCGGCGAATTCGAGGCACGGATAGACGCGGCCGGCGTTGCGGCTGGCCGTGGCTGGTGGGACCTCACCGGCCCCTACTCCACGACAACGAAAGGTAACCCGCTTTCACTAGTCCTGGTCCACGACCCCAATGGCAGACTCACGGGCACGGCGACCTACACCGTCGCCAAAGACACCGATGTCACGATGTCCATCAAGGGTAGCGTCAGAGGCAGCCGCGGCAGTATCACCATGACGGGCGCGCTCAAAGGCGCCAACGTGACGAAACTGGTGAGTGTTTCGCTGGCGCTGAACCTGACGGTGGAGACAGCCAACCATCGACTGGTCGGGCGACTTACCGGCAGCATCAAGGCCAATGGCACGACAACGCCGGTAGACGATCCGGTGGTCCTTGACATGCCTGAGAGGATGAATGGGACCTGGACCCTGAGCTTCGACTTGGATCAGACAGGCAGAGCCATCGCCGGCACCGCCTTGCTGACCCTCTCCAACGACGTCAAACACACATTCCTCGTCCGGGGCAAGGCCGGCGCCAACAACACCGCCATACTCACTCTCTCTGGCAGTCCCACCCACCCCGCCTCAAGGGCCATCACCATCAAGACCACCATCACCACGCTGGAAGGCGGCTGGGCCAGGCTGGAGAGCTTCTCGGGCAAAGGCTATGGGCAAGTAATCGGGTGGTAGGGCTGGGCGGGATGATCAAGCGCTGCCGTCCGCAAATCAGGGATTCACAATCTCTGGGCGCACACCTACACGTTGGTTACACTGGGGCTCCACGGCTGGCTGGTACCCGGAGGCTGCCATCCGGTGCCTAGTATCCAGCCTCGCCCGTGCAAATCATTGATTCTCAAGCATATATTACCTTCTTGAAGAAGCACGCTTCTTGCCTCCGCAACCCCGCTGAAACGCCCCTCGGGCCGAACGCCACCCCTGTGCCTCATTTGATCCCCCACGTAGAACACCCCATCCCCCGCTGAATTCGCCCATTTTCGGCGGAAAACCCCCGGTACCGCCTGGCAGAAATCAGCCGATTGCGCTCAACGGCACACTGCCTGCGAGCGGCGCGTGGTCATCTGCATCATGCCGAAGTACTGGTCGAGGATGCGGAAGTCGTTCTCCTGCAGCCAGCGGCTGAAGATCAGCGTCACCGCCTCGGCGGTTGAGATGGAGGGGTCGGAGCAGAGCACGCCG
>CAILKC010000945.1 GCA_903834675.1 uncultured Victivallales bacterium
CCGATGTCCACCAGCTTCGTGCCGGGCCGTTGTGTGACCGTCAGATTCGACACCACCGGGTCGGCGGCCCACGCCAACCCCAACGCCAGCCAGCCGCTCACCAACCAAGCTACCCTTGCACGCATTGTGCCTCTCCCCGTTAGTGTCAAGGTGCTCAACCGCCGTACCATAGGCGTACGGTAGGCGGATCCCGCCAGAGTGCAAGAGCGGCAGGGCATAGTCGCCGCGCCTGAAGGGCGAGGGGCAGCTGAAGGGCGACCGGCCGCCGGAGCCGTCCCTCGCCGGGCCCCGGCCATCCGGCTCGCGGGCGCCTTCGCGCCTGGGGCCACTCGCCCTCCACCAGAACGGCTCGCGGGCGTCTCGCCCTCCATGGTCCGCTGCCAACTTCACTGAGAAGCTGTGAAGAAATGCCCGAGCCGCCGTCGACAAGCCACTTTACGTGGTTCATCCAGGCACGACTCCGATACCGATTCCGCCTTCGCTCCCGATTTTTTCACAGATTCTGAGGCATTACCAATCCGCGGGAGCGGTTCTTTCGCAACCCTGGCGGGCTGGCTATACTATGAGGCGAACTCCCAGAGCGGGGTCTGACCGGGGGTTGGCCGTCCGGTCCGGTTCTCCTGCGGCTTCCGGCCTGTGGGTCGAAGAAACCTGAAAGAGGAGTCCTCACCATGCGTCGTCTGTCGCTGCTGGCCCTGCTGTGGGCCGTCCCCTGCTTGGCCGGCGCCATTGCCGGCCGTGTCTTCCTCGACGGCAATGCCGATGGCCTCTGGCAGGCCACCGACACGCCCTGCCCTGGCGTGCTGGTCAGTGACGGCCAGACGCTGGTTGCCACCGCGGCCGATGGGACCTACACGCTGGCCGCCTCCGACGGGCCTCAGGTGGTCTTCATCGAGAACCCGGCCCAGACCTGGCCCGCCCAAGGCTTCTGGCGACACCTCAGCACCGGCACGGGCACCGCGGACTTCCCGCTGCGCAGTCAGGAGCAAAAGCTCCCATTCATCTTTGTGCAAGGCACGGATTTGCACACCCGACCCGACGTCGGCGACAAGATGGCGCAGTACGTCGCTGCGGTGAACAACCTACCCTTCCCGGTGGCCTTCGTGGTGCATACCGGCGATCTGGTGGTGGACGCTGCGGCCGGCGGGGTTGCCCCGGCCCGGGCGCTCTTCGCCACGTACCAGACGCAGGTGGCGGGCCTCAAGGCCCCTCTCTTCAACCTGCCTGGCAACCACGAGCACGTCTCCTGGTACATGCCGACCTTTGACGCCAACGAGCCGGGGATCGGCAAGGGCCTCTACCGCGAGGTCTTCGGGCCCATGCACTACGCCTTCACCTACGCCGGGGTCAGATTCATCGCTCTGGATGGCACCGATTTCAAGGACGGCAAACTGGTGTACGGCATGCCCGCCGAGTGCCTGAGTTGGCTCAAGGCCTACCTGGCACGGGTGCCGGCCACGGACCGGCTGGTCCTGCTGGTCCACGAGCCCCTGTCCTCCTTGCCGCAGAAGGCTGAACTCGAGCAGGTGCTGGCGGGCCGAAAAATCGTGGTCACGCTGGCCGGTCACTGGCACACGACCAACCGCACCACCTTTGCCGGCGCGCCGGAAATCATCGGGGGAGCGACCTCCTACGCCTGGCATGGCGCGATCCCACCCGCGGACGCCATGGGCTACCAGGTGGTACGCATCAGCGACAGTTCTTTCGACAGCGCCTTCGGCGACTGGGCCGAGAAGTACCCGGTGACGATCGCTACCCCCAGCTACTGGGCCGGTTGCGCTGGCAAGACCGCGGTCAGGGTGCAATTCCTGGACCCGAAGGCCGAGGTGCAGAGCGCCCAGATCAAGCTTGAGAACGTTAGCCAGGAGGTCACCGCCCTCGGCCAAGACGGGCTCTACCGCAGCGCCAGCGCGACGCTGGACCTCACGGCCCTGCCCGACGGTATCTACGACCTGTACGTGACCTTGCGTGGCAGCGGCGAGCCCTTTGTGGAGAAACAACCACGCCTGCTGCGAAACAAGCAGGATGCCCCCTTCACAGCAACCGGTCCGGCAACGCTTCGCATGCGCCTGAACAAGGTGAACGCCGCCAATCTCATCAAGGTCAATGGGGAACAGGTGGGGACGACGCCGGCCGATGCCGGCCCGCAGCAGGCCTTCTCGGTCGCCGTGTCGGCCACCTTACTGCGGCGGCTGAACCGCATCGAGTTCTTCAGCGTGCTTCTGCCTGACGGCAAGACCTACGATGACTTCTGGGCTGGGCAACTGACCCTCGAATACGGCGGCAAGGCCTACCGCGACCCCCGCTCCTCGGGCGGCTCTTCCGCCACCCTGAACGGCACCCAGCCGAGCACCTGGCCGTGCTGGATCGATCTGGGCTATCCCCAGAGATGACTTAGCTCGGAGTATGCCTGCGGTGACCGCGCAACAAGTGCAGATATATCGGGCGATGCCGGCAGCGGAGAAGCTGAAACTGGCAGAGCGTTTCTATTGGGATTCCCGAGCTCTCAAGGCGAGTGGCTTGCGGGCGTTGCATCCAGACTGGCCGGAGGACAAAGTTCAGCAGAAAGTCCGGGAGCTCTTCCTCTATGCGACAAGCTGAGTTGTTCCTCCTTTTCACGTTGCCCCTCGACGCTCTTCGGGTGGAGTACATGGTCAGTGGCTCCGTGGCGAGCATGATCTATGGTGAGCCCCGCCTGACCAATGACATCGACATCGTCCTCAGTCTCAACTCCTCCCAGGCCATGCAGTTGTCTCAGGGGTTTCCGCAGGACCGCTTCTACTGTCCTCCCGAGGAGGTGATACGGATCGAAGCCCGACGTGGCCACCGCGGACACTTCAACCTCATCCACCACGAGAGCGGCCACAAAGCCGATATCTACGTCTGCGGCGCCGACCCTCTGCAGGCGTGGGGACTGGCCAACCGCCGCAAGATCGAGATCGGACCGGACACCTCCATCTGGGTCGCACCCCCCGAGTACGTGATCCTGCTCAAGCTCGAATACTTCCGCGAAGGCGGTTCAGAGAAGCATCGGTCGGACATCCAAGGAATGCTCGCGGTCTCCGGTGACCTGCTTGACTGGACGCTTCTGGAGGACTGGGTCACCCGGCGTGGTCTCGCGTTGGAGTGGCAGATGGTCAAGGGCAGCAACTGGAATCCGCCTCGGTGAGGAGGTCGTGATCGTTTCCACGGCATCGCCCTTCAGCGCAGCCAACGACCGAGGCCAGGTGGGGAGAACCCACGGCCTGAAAACGGCCCGGGCCGGGTCAGTCGGCCTTGGGGGTCTTCGGCCTGGGGCCCACGGCTGTAGCCGCGACCTGCGGGGTCAGACAGCGGATGGCCTCGCTCAAGGTCTTCTGGCCGTAGCGGACATGCTCGCGCATGGCGCTCTGGGCGGTGTCGGCCTGGTGGTCACGCAGGGCCTTGACCAGACGCAGATGCCACCCGGACGGCACCGGTGCGAGGGTGGCATTCACCCAGTTGACCTGCATCAGATGGCGCACCCAGACCCCCCGCAGTTGCTGTACCAATAGGGGGAAGCCGGCCAGCTCGGCCAGGCGCAGGTGCAGTTCCATGTGCAGTTCCATGCCGATCACCGAGGCCGGGTCGCCACGCTGCATGAGGCTATCGAGGCGGCGTGCGGCGGCCTCCAGCTCGTCCAGTTGGCGCTCGTCTGCGGACTCCGCCACCAGCCAGGCCACCTGGCACTCGATGGCCTCGCGCAGCATGCATTCGTTGCCGATGCTCTCAAGGCTGATGGCTCTGACCCGGGCCCCGCAGTTGGGCTTGGATTCCACCAGGCCGTCCTGCTCGAGCCGTAGCAGGGCCTCGATCACCGGGATGGGGCTGACGCCAAACCGGCGCGCGATCTCGCGGCGCACCAGGCGCTGTTCTGGCCGGATCGCGCCGGTGGTGATCTCGCGCAACAGGGCCCGATAGACCCGGTTGGCCAAGGTCGCGGAGGTATCGCGGGCGCTTTTCTCCATGGTTGGGGGCAGCGGCATCAGTCTTCCGCGATCGTCCATAGGGAGCGGCAGGAGAGGGCGATCCGTGGCATCAGCATGGTTTCGCAGTGGCCATCCACCAGCAGCAGATTGGCCTGCGCATTGTGGACGCCACAGGGGGCGTAGTCCAGGCTGCCGGCGGGCCCGATCAGCGCACTGTTCCACTCCTGCACGCCAGCCGCCAATTGCGCCAGACTGTTACGCCGATCCGCGAGTACCAACATGGCGGCGGGGGTGCCGATCAGACTCGTCTTCCGCGGCCCCCCTCGCTTCAGCGTGGCGTGAGGGAACTGGAACCCCATGCCCCAGTCCGGGGACGTGACCGTGTCGTCGGCAGTGGCCAGGGCACCCGAGTAGTTCCAGCCATAGTCCGAAACGCCGACGGGGGGCGGCGCCGACGGGCAGCGGTTCAGCTCCACGGCGCCCCCCACCAGGGGCAGAAGGATCTGGTACCAGTAGCGGCCTTGCAGGTAGTGGCAGGTGTAGTACTCATCCGAGTCGCCCGCATACATGGTCAGGGCCAGTCCCCACTGCTTAAGATTGGACTTGCAGTTGGTGGCCCGCGCCTTCTCCCGGGCCTGCGCCAGGGCTGGCAACAGCATCGCCGCCAGAATGGCAATGATGGCGATTACGACCAGCAACTCAATGAGAGTAAACCCTCGGGTTCCGGACCCGCCAGAAGTCTTGCCCTGAGTGGATGGACGCCTCTTCCTCATCATGTCGTACTCCTTGCCAGTTCAGCCTCGGGAGCGTTGCCGATCGCCTGCCCGCAGTCGTGGCTCGCTGCCTGCCAATGATATACCATAGTAGCAATTCCGTGTCAAGCGCCTGCCGCCCGGAGGGGCAATGCCTCCGTCGAGGCTGCTGGACTCGTCTGGTCGGGGTCGGGCCTGGCTGAACCACGTAAAGTGGCTTGCGGACGCCATCTCTCGTCCGCTGGTCGGCCCGACCGTCCCCCTGCCCTGGAGCCGGCGGTCCCCGCCGTATTCCCTGCCCTGGAGCCGGCGGTCCCCGCCGTATTCCCATCCAGAGACGGCGGAAGTCCTGCCCGCAGGCATGACGGCCCGCCGACCTCCACGCCCTGCGGGCGGAAGAGACGGCCAGGGACGGCATCTCTGGTCCGCCTTGCGCCAGACGGGCGCCAGGCGTGGAACCGCGGTCGGCCCGACCGTCCCCCCACCGCGATGACCACCCCTGAACTGACCCGCGCCCGGCCGCCGGACGCGCTCTTGACGGAGAGGCTTCGGCACTTATGATATATAAAATATCCAGAGAGAGGAGCCTCATCATGCGACAACCTCTGCGTATCCTGGGCCTCGTGATCAGTCAGGCGCTCGCCTTGGGCGCTGCCGACCTGCCAGCGCCGCTCATCGACCTGCCGCTGGCCGGTAGTCTGGTCAACCGCGGCACCCTGGGCGGGGAGGCCGCCCTGGTGGAATACGCCGCGGGCGAAGGCCCGCTCTACGACGTCTCGCCCTTCGGCGAGTGCGTCGACTTCACCCAAGCCTCCCGGCACGGGGGCGTCCTGAGTGAAGACGTCGCCCCCGCCGGCGGCGCGGTCGTCTTCCCCGGCGAGCGGCTGGTCAACCTCGACACGTTTACGCTGGTGGTCTGGGCCCGCCAGAACCCGGTGGCGATGGGGGTGAGCGCGCGTCTGGCCATGACCGAGACGGGCCTGGACCTGCTGCCCACACCCTACGGCATCGCTCTGAGCTTCCTCTCCAGCCAGGACCAGAAGACGACCGCCAGCCTGAACGTCGAGGGGGCTGACCGAGGGCGTCTGCCGGCGGTCAGCGACTGGCGATTCACGGCGGTAGCGGTCGACCAGGAGAGGGCGTACGGCTACCTCGGCGGGCTCACCACCGAGCCCGTGGCGCTACGGCAGGCACCCCGCCCCGGGCCGCTGCGGCCGGATTGGGGAAAGCTGGTCATCGGCAATCTCATCCAGATCCGACCGTTCAACGGCTGGATCGCGCGCTTCCGGCTCTACGACCGGGCCTTATCCGCCGCGGAGATCGGGGCTCTCGCCGCGGCCGATCGGGCCGACGTCGCCACGGCCACCGCGCAGACACTCCAACCGCGGCCGGACTCCGCCCGGGCGCCGGTGTTCAAGCGCTCCGCCATCCCATTCTCGACCCGCTGGCAGCGTCCCGAAGCCCTGGCGCTGATGGACTCGTTCCACGCCACCGACTGCCTGTGGGTCTACGGGAGCAAGAAGGACTACGCTGCCGCGGTCCAGGCTACGGGGCGGCGTTACCAAGGCGCCCTGAACGGCCTGCAGGGCACGGCCAAGGCCAACCCAGGGAATTCCGCCGTGGGCGACACCTCCGGCCGGCACGAAGACCTGGATGGCAACAAGAACATGCCGAGTTGGATGGTGACGTTCAAACCGCCGCACTACACCGGCTGCTGCAACCAGTCGGCCTTCCGCGAGCTCTTCTTCACCGACGCCAAAGCCTACGTCGACCTCGGCGTGGACATGATCCACGTGGACGACTCCTCCATGAATGCCTCCTGGGTCTCCTATACCGGGGTCTGCTTCTGCGAGGCCTGCCGGACCGGCTTCCGAGAGTACCTGCGCCAGGCCCACACGGCCGAGGAACTCAAGACCCTCGGGATCGAGGCCGTCGAGCGCTTCGACTACCGGGAGCACCTGAAGGCCAACGGTATTCCCGACGCGGCCACCTACCGCAAGCAGTTCAAGAGCCTGCCGCTCACGCCGGATTTCGTCGCCTTCCAAACCCAGAGCACCCGCGCCTTCTACCGTGATTTCCGCGCCCGGCTGGACGAGTGGTCGCCGACCAAGCATATCGCCATATCCGTCAACGAGGGCATCCCTCTGCCGGTCGCCGACGCCCCGGGCCGACTGGTCCATGCTGACCTTATCGACTTCTATCATGGCGAAGCCTACGACCGCAGTTTCGCTACCAACCTCAGCGGCGGCAAGACGGCGGAAGCGCTGGGCCTGCAACAGGTCTCCACGCCGGTACTCGAGGGTGTCGCCGATGGCGCCCGGACCCTCGCTCTCGCCTATGCGTTGGGCCAGTTCCAACTCGTGCCCTGGGACCTCTACATGGGTTCGGATGCAACCGGCAGCCAGCCGCGCTACAACGGCACGCGGGAGGACTTCGGGGCGTTCTACGACTTCATCCACAACCAGCCACAGCTCTTTGACTCGGCCCGCAGCCTGGCCGCCGTCGGCGTACTGGTGAATGCCGACCTGGAAACGACCCCGCGCCTCACCCGCCTCTGCGAGAAGTTGGCGGGGCGGCAACTCCCGTTTCACCTCATCGTCAGCGCCACCCGGCAGGCACGCATCCCACTCCGTGAGGCGGACCTGCGCTGCCTGCGAGCGTTGATCACCCTCAGCCCTCCTGACGGGTTGCCGACCGAGGACCGTGCCTGCCTGGACCGGGTCCTGGCCGAGCGCCGACTGCGGCTGGTCGGCCCCGACGTCGACCTGGATGCCTTCATCGCCGCCCGCGGCCTGGACACGCTCGGGCTGGAGGGCCCCGCGGGCATCGCGCTGTTCCCGCGCCGGGCCGCCGACGGTACTCTCCTCATTCATGCGGTCAACTGGACGATCTCGGCTGACCCCAAGCGGCCGGAAGTCTACGGCCAGGTGACGATTGCCCTGCGCCATCTGCGCCAGTGGGGAGCGCTCGGTCGAGCCACCTACTGGCAGCCTGGCGCACCACCGGTCGAACTGACGCCGGAGCCGCATGCGGATTCGGTGCGTTTCACCCTGCCGCGCCTGGAGACCTGGGGCATCCTGGCACTGGCGGTCCCGTGATCACGGTAGTCAGGCGCGGCTGGGGCACCCCTACACCAGGCGTAAGACGGAGTTCTTGTTGGTGACCGGACGCAGCCTCATCATGGGTGTCCTGGGCGTTGTCCTGATCAGCGCCTTCTGCTACTTCTTCGACGGCATCATCGGGCAGGGCCTGCTCATCTCGTCGCTGATGCCGGTCGCGGTCTACGGCCTGCTGCTCCTGTTCCTGGTGACACTTCACCCAGCGCTCTGCCGGTTCGGCCGGGGCATGTGCTTTTCGGGGCGGGAAATCGCCGCGGTGGTCTGCCTGATCCTGATGGTCTGCGGCATCCCGGGTCGCGGCTTGGTCCAGTACCTTCCTCCCGCCGCCATGTTCCCACACCACGACGTGCGGGTACAGCCGGGCTGGGCCAGCGAGGAGGTGCTCGCCCTCGCCCCGCCCCGGATGCTGGCTGACATCAAAGGCCGCGAGAACCGGGCGCTGGAGGGTTACCTGACCGGCTTGTCGGTCGGCGACCGCCTGATCTCACCGCTGGAGGTGCCCTGGTCCGCCTGGATCCGCACGCTGGGCTTCTGGATACCCCTCATGCTCACAGCCACCCTGGCCCTGCTCGGACTGGCTGCCGTGTTCCACCGACAATGGGTCCACCACGAACAACTGCCCTATCCCATCACCACCTTCACCCAGGCACTCTTGCCGGATGAAAACGGGCGCCTGGCCTTTCTCGGCAGTCGGTTGTTCTGGGCCGGCTTTCTGCTGGTGTTCGGCATTCAGCTCAATAACTACCTGCTGAGATGGCTGCCGGATTACCTGCTCTTCATCAAGACGTCGTTTGACTGCAGCGCTTTCAGCAGCCTCGTTCCGGCGCTCACCAAGGGCAATGGCCTGACCCTCTTCCAGCCCTGCATCATCTTCCCGGTCCTGGGCCTGGCCTATTTCCTCTCCGCCGATGTCTCGTTCACGATGACGGCGACACCTTTCGCCTTCGCCCTGCTCTATGGCCTGTTCGAGCTGCGCGGCGTGCCCTTTGGCGGCAGCCGGATGCTCGGTCCGACCATCCAGCAATCCATCTTCGCGGGCGGCTATGTCGCCATCGTGTTGATGGTGTTGTACACCGGCCGCTACTATTACGGCACTGTCCTGCGCCGCAGTCTGAGCCTTGGGCGCCGGGTGGATGCGGAGCCCTACGCCGTCTGGGGGATGCGGGCCTTTCTGGCGGGCACGCTGCTGTTCATCCTCCAGCTCGTGTGGGTCGGCCTGGACTGGCAGTTGGCGGTGGTCTACACCTTTCTGGTCTTCATGATTCATGTCGTGGTGAGTCGACTGATTGCCGAGACGGGCTGCTTCATCGTCGGCACCTACGTCTATCCCTGCGTCATGATCTGGGCTTTCTGCGGCACCGCGGCGCTCGGCCCCCAAACTCTGCTGATCATGTTCCTGGTCTCCACCATCCTGGTCAGCGGGCCCGGCTGGGCACCCATGCCTTTCTTTGTGCAGGCACTGAAACTCGGCGATGTGTACCAGGTGGACCTGCAGCGCCTGCTGAAATGGAGCCTGGCCGTGATCGTCCTGTCCCTGTTCGTTGCCATCCCCTGCACCCTCTACTGGCAGTACCAGCGCGGCGGACCGACCACCAGCGCGCTCACCCTCAGTTGGACCCGGCGAACCGCGGCGTTTCCGTTCGAGAATATGGTGGAAGTGAAGCAACGTCTGCGCGCCCAGGGACAACTCGAGACCGCCTCAGCCCTGCACGGCTGGTCCCGCCTGAGCCATCTCGATCCCGACGGCAAGCAGGTGTCGGCCTTCTTCATCGCTCTGGCCATCGCCCTCGCGGTCAGCCTGGCCCGGCTGCGCTTCACCTGGTGGCCGCTGCATCCGATGGGGTTTGTCTTCCTGGGCGGCTTTCCGGCCTACTATCTGTGGTTCTCGTTCCTGCTGGCCTGGCTCACCAA
>CAILKC010000946.1 GCA_903834675.1 uncultured Victivallales bacterium
ATGTCAGCGATGAGTTCTTCCGCAGGCGGGAAGGCTTTGGCCAGCTCAGCGGCCAGCCACTTGCCCGCGACTTCGGTCGTCACCTCGCTGACCTGGGCCTTCAGTTCCTCAGGCGGCCGGCGCTTGACGAACGGCCGGTAGTAGCGGACGACGGCTTTCTGCGACTTGGCGAGCTCGCCGGCCAAGCGCTGCCTGACTCGCTCCTGGTGGGATGTGATGTGCTCACGGATGGCCGCAATGCGTTTCTCAACCTCCGGCAGCTTCGCACGCAATAGCACACGACCCCAGGATTCGCCGAGGGACTTGGTGAAGGTCTTGAGCAGATCCCGGACGTCCTGCTCGATGCCCGCGCTGGAGACGGCACTGTCCTTTTCGATCAGGTCAAACGTGGTCCGCAGCCGCTCCGCCACATCCACCCTGCCACCCAGGTTGACGATGGACTTGGGGATCTGTACCCGGCGCCGGGTGATGGCGCAGCCGCGCAGATGCACGTCGATGTACTGGATGTAGGGCGTGAAAACGCGCACCTGGCGGGCTATGTCGAACGGCACCGGTGGCGCTACTTCGAGTCGTCTACGGATCTCAGCGACCTGCCGTGGCGAGACCTCCGCAACCCCGACCTCGACAACGTTGGCGTCCAAGGGAGCCTTGGGCGGGTCGGCGAGGTCCCGTGAAGCCTGGCCGGCAACAGCACCCGCAGCGGCAGGCGGGAACGAGAAGAGTGGAAGCTGGGGCTCGGGCACG
Source organism: uncultured Victivallales bacterium (assembly GCA_903834675.1). The sequence goes on from CAILKC010000946.1 coordinate 745, forward strand.
ATGGCGCGTCGCAGTTCGGCCACCGCCGTGCCCGTCAGACGGACAGCGTTCGGCGTCTCATCGCTCTGGGGTTCAGCGCTGACGCACAGGGGCGCCGGGGCATAGGTCCAGCCAACGCCGTCCACGATGGCCGCTCCCAGTCGTAGGCCAGGGCTGTGCCGGACCGTGATCCCCGCGGCACGGAGCATCTCCACCGCCGCCAGGTCGCCAAGCCCGAGGCGGAACACGGACTCGCTGCAGTCGACCACCACCGTTAGCGCCGCGACCGGCAGACGCCGGGCCGCCAGCACCAGCGCTTCCGCGACGGCAGGATGGACGCCGGGACCGGCAACGACAGCCTCCTTGCCAGCGTAACGAACCAGCCTGGCCAGCTTCGCCGATGACATTGCCTCGAACATGCAACCTCCTCAGGGCCAACGGCCCGGCACCATACCAGCCTGGGGCAAGCGCAGCGTCGCCCCAGATGCACCGCACCCAAGGCCCCAAGGGCTGAAGGCCCGCCCTATCGCCCGCACACCCCGCCTACGGCCATCGGCCGAACCCAACACGTCCCGGCCGTCCATCGCCCGCTCGAAAGCGGTGTCGAGCCGCCGCAGTCCAAGGAGTCCCGCCGTGGTCGGGACTCAGTGCCATACCGCGTCGGCCGCCAGGCCAAGCTTTGGACTGCCGGTGGCTTGACACCGCTCTTCGGCCACACCCCCCAAGTTTGACGCCCATGCACCCGCGCCGCGTCAGCTCTCCGCGTCGTCCTCGACCGCAACGCTGGTTCCGCCCAGACCCAGGCGGTACTTGATGTCGTAGTTGATGATGAAATCCAGTTCCTCATCCGTGAAGCCGTAGTGCCGCGCCAATACCCGGTCGATCTCGTCAAGGATGGGCTTCGTGGCCGCGTAGTCAAATGTCTCGATGGTCAGCCCACTCTTCCGCATCATCTGCGAGGTCCCCTTGAGCCGCGCGATGTACACCGTGCCGAGGTCGGCCAGCCTTCGACCCATGCAAGGCTCCAGGCGGTCGGGGTTCAAGGGGAAGGCCAGGAGGTCACGGCGGTTAACGTTGCGGCAATCAGAGACGACGTTCCAGAACCAGAAGAACGTTGCGGAACTCAAGGCGGCGACCACTGCATGCACCGAGTCATCAGAAGACAAACCCAGCATTTTGAGTTCTGATGGCGCCAACCGCTCCTGCGTGCGGCAATCCACGACCTGCGGTATGAAGTCCAAGAAAGCCAGGAAATAACCGAACTTACGCGTGTAGAACACGTTGTGCTCAGACGTGTCCACGACCGCGTGCCCAAGCCTGTCCCGTGCCGCTGACAAACGGGAGAAAGCGCGCACCTGTAGACCGTCCCCAAGCTTCTCAAGTGAGGCCGGAAACACGCTGAAGATCGGGTACGGCGGCGCGTACCTGACGCTGGCAGCGAACAGTGTCGCGAACTCCTCCCGGCGCCAACGCAAGTACTGGGATGTGTGGACAGACACATGGCTTCCGTTCGCGCGACGCCCAACCAGTACCGTAAGGCGCTTCTGCGCTCCGTCGAACAACTGAGACGGACGGTTCGCGAAGCACGACACCCACAGCGGGCTGAGGAGGTCCAGCGTGAGTTGCTGTAGCGTCCTGAACCCGTCTGTGCCGAAGACTGAGATTGGCACGATAAGCCCTACGTGGCCAGCAGACTGCAGCAAATCAACGGCGCGCTCCGTGCAGAATGCGTAGAGGTCACCACAGGGGAGCGTTCGGTACCCTCTGATAGCATAGGCACCTTTGAGGCTGCCATACTCCACATACGGCGGGTTACCGATGATGGCGTCGAAGCCGCCCTGGTGCATAATGCCGTAGAAATCGACGAGCCAGTGGAAGGGCTTGTGGGAGGTGAGCCACTGCTCGTAGGCGCCCTTGCGCTTGAGCTTCACCCCGTAGTCCTCGGCCAGGTAGCGATTCAGTTCGTCCTCCAGAGCGCGCAGCTTGGCACGGAGAGCGCTCTTCGCTTCGCGGAACTCCTCAGAGTCCATGCCCTTCTCGGTCTGCATCTGGCGAAATAGCCCGTAGGCGCGGTCGGCCTCCGCGGCGCGCTCCTCAATGTCGGGCAGGGCGAGTTTCTTGATCAGGTCGTCGCCCATGGCCCGCTTGACGTCCTCGATGGAGGCGAACCCGACGAGGGTATTGCCGGCGCGGATGTTGAAGTCGATGTCCGGCAGCGGTTCGACGCCGAGGTTGGGCTTGCCCGGGTCGGGCTCGACCTGGGCCGCGAGCTTGAGGAAGAGCCGCAGCTTGCAGATCTCCACGGCTTCGTCCATGATGTCGACGCCGAAGAGGTTGGTGAGGATAATGGTCTTGAGGATGAAGTAGTCGGGGTTCGGGTGCTCGCCCACCAGCTTCAGGATCAGCTCGAAACGCCGGCGCAGGTTGGGGTGCGGGTCGCTGCCGGCGGCGCGCCAGTCCTCCAGAAACTCGCGCATGCGCTGCAGGCAGGCTTCATAGAGCGGCTTGAGCACGTTCAGGGCAGCAAAGAGGAAGGCGCCGGAACCGCAGGTGGGGTCCAGCACTGTAATCCCGTGGCAGAGACCGCCGGGCTCGGTGGCGCCGCGTCCGGCGAGAGCGGTCCAGAAGGCGGAGAGGAACTCGGGGCTGTCGCAGTCCTCGATGAGGTCCTGGGCGACCTGGCGGAGGTCGAGGTTCAGGGTGATGAGATCGTTGATCTCCAGGGGCTGGGTGGTATCCCGCAATCGCTCGCGCAACTCGGCGCAGCGCTGGCGCCGGGCCACGGTCTCGCGCCAGATCTCGGTGGGCAGGGCGAACTTGGCGGCAGCGCGCTCATTCCAGCGACCGCGCTGTGAGACATCCTTCAGGCCGCAGGCGATATGCGGCGGCAACTCCAGATCCACGCCCTGGCGCACGGCGGGGTAGATGTAGCGGTCCGGCTCGGCGCGCAGGCGCTGCCAGGCCGGACCGTCGGGCGCGAAGGCCTCCGGCCGGCTGTCGCGCACGCGCTCCAGCAGGAATGGGATGATGGTGTTCTTGGAGATGTACCCGGTGATGTCTTCCTTGGTGTAGTAGGCCCCCATCTGCTTCTGGTTGATGTACTTCTCGAAGATGCAGCCGAGGACATCGGGGCTGATCTCGCGGCCGTCGGTGCGGGAGATGGGCCGGTCGTCCAAGTGCCAGTCATAGTCATCGAAGAAGGCAAAGACGCGGGCGAATGCCTGGTCGGGGATCTGGATGTCCGTGCAGCCCTCCTCGATGGGATGCTTCTGGAAGATGCCGCCGTTCAGGTAGGGAATGCGGCCCAGGAGCTGATCGAGCTCCGGCGTACGTTCCGGCGACCCCAGGCCCTCGTGGAACAGCCGCAGCAGGAAGGTGCGGTAGAAGCTGTGGAACTGATCCCCGCCCCAGTGCTCCTGCACCTGCCGCAGGCGATGGGCCAGGTAACTGGTATCGCCGTCGAGAAAGCCCTTCTTCTGGATGAACCAGACGAACATCAGGCGGTTGAGCATGACCGACGAGTACCAGCGCTGGTTCTCGGGCGTATCGATGCCCTGGATGAACTCCTGGAAGGCCTGCTGCTGCTCCCGGAAGCGCTCGTAGAAGCGCTTGGTGACGACGTCGCGGTCCATGGCATCGCGCAGGGGCCGGGTCACCCCATCAAGCGTCAGCCCCTCTTCGTCATCGAGCGAGAAGGAGATCGCGCGGAGCTTCTGCAGCAGCGACTCGTAGGAATGCCCGGCATCGTAGCGGTACTCGCGGAAGGCGGCGGGCCGGTCGGGGCTCCGGGCGACGTACTGCCAGACCTGGGCCTGGGTCCGGCTGTCGGTGAAGATGTTCAGGTGCTCGAAGGAGAGCTTCGTAACCTCGGCGTCGAGGGCGCGGCGCAACGGGTAGTCGGGCATGCTGCCATCGGCCCGCGGTGCGACGTGGAAGATGCGCACGCCGCGCTTCTCCGCGACGACCTGCGCGGCGAATGCCTCAGCCCCGACGGTAAGGGTATGGCATGCCACGCCGGCCGGGTAGTCCCAGCCCAGTTCCTGCGTGAAAAGCTCGCCGAAGTCGAAACCGACGATCCGTTCGCAGACAGCCATCCTGTCAAGGTTGGGCATAGGCGGTTATCACCTGAACACCTGAACAGCTCTGACTTGAACCGAGGGAATTGGGCGGATATGGTTATGTCAGCGACCAGGAGCGGGCCGGTCCTCACCGACCCCGGAGTTCGTCTCCCTGGCCGCTCCTTTGTTTCTGTGACGGCGCACCAGCCATTGCAGGACGTCATTCTGGGCTTCTCCGGCGCGATGAATGAGAGGCTCGACCAGGGCGATGCCCTGCTGGTCTGGTCCGGTCACCCGTAGCCCGGCCTTGGCTTCCTCCTTCTTCCTGGCGTAGAGAGCGCAGAGATCACAGAGCTGGAGGGGAAGACTGGTAGTGCTATCTATGAAGAAGCCTCTCTCAATGACCTGACTCAGGCGCAAGTCGCCGCGGTCCATGCGCAACTGCTTTTGGGCCAGCCCGAGGTCTGAGGACGTCTCCTTGTTCTCGTCCGCGATGAGGATCCCCAGTGCATCGGGGCCGATGGCGGCCAAGTGACGGTTCAGGGCCTGAACAAGGAAGGCGAACGCGGCGACGTGGGGATTGATGCGAGCCACGTCATCGCCAGTGCCGAACTCCCGGCGTTGCCAGTCAGCGAAGCGGACCTTGATGATGTGCCGGTAGAAGAACTTCAGCTTCAGACCCGCGGCAAGGCCCATCCATTCGTCCCGCAGCCGGAGCCGCTGCGCCAACGGGACGCCCCTGAGGCTGTGGCTGCCGTTGCGTAGGTCGACCCCATGCACCTCGAAGCCACTGGGATGTGGTGAGGGAAAGCAGGCTTCGAGGGTCTCAAGCAGTCGCGCCTCCAGCTGACGCCACTGGTCTTCATGCACCAGCAGAGCACCGAGGAGGAACACGGGCTGTTGGGGATCCTCCAGGTTGTTCCCTGTGTTGCCGCTCTCGTCCATGTAGATCAGGTACACTGCCCTCGCCTCCGGTCAGGGGTCGCCTGGTCGGGCGAGCCCCAGAGAACAGATGATGCGCGGCTCCCGGGACTCCGCTTCGGCGCCGTCGGAACGGACGCAGAGCCGGTCATCCTCGTGCAATGCCAGGACCGCGCTGACCAACTCATCGTCAGATGCTCCTGACTTGAGGGTACGGTTGAGCAGGTCCACTGCCCCCTCACGCAACGGGAAACGGTAGATGTCCTCGACCGCTAGCCGAAGGGCCTCGGGCGCAAACAGGGTCCCCGCCTGCTCCTGCAGATACCGGCTGAGGCGCATGTAGGCGCGGTAGCGGGCGCCGCGGCGGTTGCCCAGTTGGCCGCCGAGCGTGTCCTCCAGCGCCGGGAGGCGGGCTACGGCCGCACGAACGAGCTCATGGTGGTTGGCCAGGGGCATGACCGCGGGGCTGTCCGGTGTGCACTTCGCCGCATTCAGGATGCGGAGCTGGGACTGAGAGAGGAGCTGACCGTCAGGGGCCATCCACATGAGCACGTCGTTGTCCGACGACGTGCGGCAGTAGACGACCGTGCCGGCCTGGACGCCTGGCTGAGCCGCACGGGTGGAGTAGACCACGTCCGCCAACGCCGGGATGGTCTCTGCCAGCGTCGGATCGGCGTCGACCGCGTCCTTCCAGATCTGGTAGGCGTACGAGGCGAGGTCCACCTCTCCGTCCTCGGCCTCATCCAGCAGGCCCGCCTTCTCATTGTAAAGATCGCGGACGTTGATCGGGTCCCCCTCGAAGAACACCTCGTCAGAGCCAACCACCTCCGCATTCTCGGCGATGCGGCGCTTCAGGCGTTCCCTGAGCCGGATGATCCTCTCGATGCCGTCCTCCGGCAGGAAGCAGTAGCACAGGATCTCGTGAGCCCGCTGGCCAATGCGGTCCACGCGCCCGGCCCGCTGGATGAGGCGGATGATGGCCCAGGGCAGGTCGTAGTTGAGCACGACGTGGGCGTCCTGCAGATTTTGGCCCTCACTGAGTACGTCGGTGGTGACCAGCACCCGCATCTCAGCCTCGGGCGGGACGACGTCGCGCTTCTCATTGCTGACGGGGCTGAACCTGTATGCCGCCTCGGTGGGATTCGGGTGGTCGCCGGTAACGCACTCCACCCGGTCCACGCCGCGGTCCCGGAGCTCGCGGGCCAGGTAGCGGGCCGTATCGGCGAACTGCGTGAACACGAGGATCTTATCCTGTCGATGCGTTTCAGCGCAAAGCTCCCGCAGGGCCTCAAGCTGGCGGTCCTCATCGGGCTTCCATTGGCCGTGCCGGGCGAGGAGGGCCAGAATGGTCCGGGTATCCGCAACCAAGTCCTCGCGCAGCCCCACCCGGAACAGCTCGCCCCGAACCCACGTGAAGCGATTCTGCCAGGCAGACGAGAGCTTCGCGTAGGCCGCACCGGCAGCTCGGTAGAACGTGTCCTGATCCGGCGTCAGCCACAGGGGTTCGCCGTCGTCATCGTCCTCGTCGCTGCTGAACGTGTCTACCATGGCCGCTTCCTGCGTCCCGATCGGCAACGCCCTGCGGTTGTCCAGAGCCCACACACAGATCATGTTCCGCAACGCGTGCCGGGCCAGAGACAGCAGGAATGCATGGCCACTGCTCTCCAGGCGCTTGAAGAGGTTAGTGCGGCAGAAGCCCTTGAGCCGCCGTCCCGCGCGCGAGAGGTCTTCCAGCACTTCCAGTTCTGCAGCAGTCGGGGCCGGAAGTGGGGCATCACCGCGGTAGTTGCCGAGGCCGTAGCGGGGCAGTTCGAGGCCATCGATGGCCAGCACGGTTGCCTCAGCATACATGGCGGCGTACTGGTCCCTGGGATCGTCAGCGTCGAAGTCGTACTCGACCTTCCGCGGAATGCGATCAGGGAAATAGGACCGCGAGCCGTCGGCGAAGAGCAGGTAGTAACGGCCATTCGCCCCATCGAGGACGGCGTAGTGCTTCTTGACAAAGCTGCGAGTGCGTCGGACGAGATAGAGGCGCATCAACTCGCGCCAGTCGTCGGCGAACGTGCTGCACTCAAAGGCCTGGATACTGCGGGGAGGAATCTGCCGCGTGTTGAACTGGACGATGCCCCCGACGCTCTCGATGAAGCGTTCGGGGCTGACACCGAGGTCCTGCTGCTCGTCCAGGAAGAGGCGGAGCTGATTGGAGAGGTCTTCGTAGCTCTTGTTGTAGGGCGTCGCGGAGAGCAGGATGGTCTTGCAGTCGTTGAGCTGGATATACTCGCGGATCGCCCGGTAGCGCTTGCCCTCACGGTTGCGCAGGTTGTGGCTCTCGTCGATGATCACGAGCCGGTAGCGGCGCAAGGCGGGAAGCTCATTCTGGACGTTCGTGATGGAGAGGACCTTGGCGTGCAGTTGGTAGCGGTGAGCG
>CAILKC010000947.1 GCA_903834675.1 uncultured Victivallales bacterium
CTCAGCCCCGAAGGGGCGCCATAGCTGGCCGCGCGGTGCCCGTGGACTGTCGGTATGCCGCCCCGGCAGGGCTCAATCTCGTTTTGGATTCCATTCCCAGGGCGGTGCCCTGGGCTGAGGAATGGCCGCGCTTTCAGCGCTCCGCGGCGTCTGGCATTCGCGACACATCCCGCCGGGAGTCTCCCCCAAGAGTCAAGTGACCCGTTCTGCTCGCGGGACGCGGAGACGATCGAAACAGAAACCCCTACGGAACTGACCTGCGCCCCGGCCTGGCGACGTCCATGGAACGGTCCGCGATCCCGTGGTATGGTACGCGCGGCGGTTTCTCCTACGAGGGGCGCATCGCGCAGGGCTGCGTGTGCGCCTCAACCCCGAACCGAGGGAGTCAGGCATCATGAAGATCGCAGTGCAACTTGGGTTGATCCCGGCTAAGACGGTCGAAGACAAGCAGAAGTGGGCCCTGGACAACGGGGTCGACGGGATCGAGATCAGCGCCTGGGACTACCCGGTGGATAAGATCGACCAGGCCCGGCGCGACTTCGCCAGCGCGCGCCTGCCCGTGTCCTCAATCTGCGGTAATGCCTCCTTCGACTTCCTCGATCCCGACCCCAAGAAACGGCGCGCCAGCATCGATCAGTGCAAGCAGTACCTCAAGCTGGCCGGCGAATTCAAGGCCGCCGGGCAAATCGTGCCGCCCATCTTCGGCGGGCCGCGCCTGCCGGACTTGTCTCCGCTCAAGGGCGCCATCGAGCTGGAGAAGGACTTGTTGGTGGAGATCTGCAAGGAACTCGGCGATGTGGCCCAGGCGGCTGGCACGCTGTTCATGCTGGAGCCGCTGAACCGCTATGAGGAACACCTGCTCAAGACCCAGGCCGCGGGCGTCGAGATCATTGTTCGCAGCGGGCATCCGGCGGTGGCGCTGATTTCGGACCTGTTCCATATGCATATCGAGGAAACCTCGACGCCGGACGCGCTCTGCCAGGCCGGGCGGCACGTACGGCATCTGCACCTGGCCGACAACACGCGGCTGGAGCCGGGCACCGGCGACATCGATTTTGTCGCCGCCTTCAAGGCGCTGCTAGGGATGAACTTCACCGGCTACATGGCCTTCGAATGTGGCGTCAGTGGGGCGGACAAAGACGCGTCCATGAAGAAGAGCCTCGCCTATGTTCGCGGCTGTATCGCCAAGGCGCGGTCCGGGCGCTGATGGCCGACTCGGCGGATACCGCGAGCCCGCCTTGGGCGCTTTGGCTTGCCCCTTGTTTTCGACTAGCCTGCGGTTATCCTACCGGGACGGGCTCAGCCGCCGTTTCCGCCAGCTCGCAAGCGGGTGGGTGGGAGCGGTGCCGCGGACGTGACGGCCGAAGGCTGGCGTGAGGTAAGGTCAGAGCAGGCACAACGGAGGGTTGGCAGCATGAAGGTGGGGCTCTGCGGCTATGGACCGATGGGGCGGACGCACGCCCAGTTGATTACGAAACATGACGGCGTCCAGTTGGTCGCTGTCGCCGATGTGCAGGCTGACCTGCGCGCCCGCGCCCAGACGGAGATGGGCGTGCAGACCTTCGAGAGCGGCGAAGCGCTGATCGATGCCCGCATCGCCGATGTGGTCTTCGTCTGCGCCCCCACCTACCTGCATGCGCCGTTGACCATTCGCGCCTTGAACGTCGGCGCCCATGTCTTCTGCGAGAAGCCCATGGGGCTGAATCCGACGCAATGCACCGCCATGATTACCGCGGCCCGGCGCGCCGACCGGATGCTGATCATCGGTCAGGTGCTGCGTTTCTGGCCCGAGTATGTCTTTCTCAAACAAGCCGTCGAGTCGGGGCGCTATGGCCGTCTGCAGAGCCTCAGCATGACCCGTATCGGCGGCGTCTCCATCGGGTTCGAACGCTGGTTCCTCGATGAGAAGCGTGGCGGCATGCAGATTTTTGATCGCCACATCCACGATACCGACCTCACCATCTGGCTGCTGGGCTTGCCTGAGGCGGTGCAGGTTTTCGGCGTTGAAAAAGAGGCGCGCACCGATGGCGGCATCGTGCATTCCTTCACCCGTTACCTCTACAAGGGCCTGGCCATCTCGGCCGAAGGCAGCGCCGACCTGCCGACCAAGTTCCCCTTCACCATGGGCTACCGGGCCGTGTTCGACAACGCCGCCATCGAGTACAGCAGCCGTCAGACCCCGACCCTGAAGCTCTACACCAGCGGCGAGCCCGAGACCCCCGAATTGCCCCAGCCCCTCGGCGAGGTGCAGAGCGGTCTCAACATCGCCTCCGCCAGCGGCTACTTCCTCGAGGAAGTCTACTTCTTTGATTGCATCCGGAAGGGGCGGCGGCCGCAGATCGTCACTCCCGAGAGTGCCCGGGACACCATCCGCGTGGTCCGCGCCGAGATCCGCAGCGCCCGCCGGGATGGCGCTCGGATACGGATTGTCTGAGCGCGGGGACCGTCACCGCGAGCCGAGGAATGAGGCGCCATGCTGCACCTACGCTTCTGGGGGACCCGGGGGGCGTCGGCGCCGTTTCAATCCAGCCTGGAATTCGGCTGCCACACGAGTTGCGTGGAAGTCCGCGGCGACCGTGGCGCCCCGGTCTTCATCGATCTCGGCACCGGGATTGCCCCGGCCGCCGAACTGGCGCTGGCCGCGGGGGTAAGGCAGTTCACCGTCTTCCTCACGCATCTGCACCTGGACCATGTCTGCGGCGTCTGCGCCTTCGCCCCGCTGTTTCGGCCCGACTGCTCGACCACCATTTACTCTGAACACGCGGGCACCTTGCAGGCTCTGCGGCAGGTCATGAGTCCGCCGTTGTTCCCGGTACATTACGACGGCTTCGGGGCGAGGGCGCGGCTCGAGGAGCTCCCCGAGAGCGGCGAGATGCGGCTTGAGGAGCGCGGCTTCGTGGTCACCTGGCGGCCGGCCGCGCATCCACAGGGGGTCACCACCCTGCGTTTTGACGACGGCGCCAACGCCTTCGTCTTCGCCACCGACGTCGAACTGCGCCTGCGGTCCGAAAACGAGCCCTTCGAACGGCTGTTGCGTGAGCCCTACCCGGCCGCGCTCGCCGCCATCGACGGATTCTTCTCGGAGAACCGCGGCGACTATCGTGAAAACTGGGGGCACAGCACCTGGCAGCAGGCCGTCGAGGCCGCCTCGCGTAACCGCGTGCAACAGGTCGTAATCACGCACCATAACCCGCACTATACGGACCTCGATATGCGGGGGTTCGAGCAGTTATCGCCAGGGGCGCGCTGGGCCCGCGATGGGCAGAGCTGGAGCATTGCGAACGGTCATGCTAAAGAAGCTTGAAGACAGCGTCACGTTCCGCATCGAGCGCACCATCGCCTCCGGCGGGATGGGCTCGGTGTACGAGGCCCGGCAGGTCGGCGCCGCGGGTTTCGAGAAACGGGTGGCCATCAAGACCATCCTGCCGGAGTTCAGCGACGACCGGCGTTTCGTCGAGCTGTTCATCCACGAAGCCAAGTTGGTGGCCGATCTGGTGCATGAGAATATCGTGCAAATCTACCAGTTCGGGCTTTCCAAGGAGGGCTACTACATCGTGATGGAGTACATCAACGGTTTGCCGCTGGCGGAGTTCATCCGCGTGCATACCGCCACCAAGGAAGCCATTCCCGAGGAACTGGCCGTATTCATCGTCAGCCGGATCGCCCGTGGGCTGGCCTATGCGCATTCGCGGGTGGACCGTCAAGGCGCGCCGCTGAACATTGTGCATCGCGACGTCTGTCCGAACAACATCCTGATGACCACCGAGGGGCTGCTCAAGCTAGGGGACTTCGGCATCGCCAAGGCGGCCACCCAGGTCGTCCGGGCCAAGGGCGGCAAGAAGTCCTACATGTCACCGGAGCAGGCAGGTTCCGGGCAGGTTGACTTCCGCTCGGACCTGTACTCCCTCGGCCTCGTGCTTTTCGAACTGCTGGCCCAGCGCTCGGCGCGAGCGCCGTGGACCGACCAGCTGGTCGAGGCGGCGCGTGAGGGTCGGCTGGACTGGACCGCGCTTCCCGGCACCGTCAGCCCACCGGTGCGCGCCATTCTGGAGCGCCTGTTGCAGCTCGAGCCCTTGCGGCGGTACGGCGCGACAGACCAGTTGGCCTATGACCTCGAGTACGCCATTTACAACAAGGGCTACGGGCCCACCGTAGTGACGCTTGAGAACTACCTTCGCCGCCGTTTCACCGGCCTGTACCTGGTCGGCACATCACCGGCCCGGCTGTCCATGGCCGGCGACACCATTGCCATCCCCTCCAGCAGCAGCGGCGAGACCGTCACCGAGGTCTCCTGACCCCTCGTCCGGGGTGCAGGGTTCAGCCGAGCCCCCGGCTGAGGCCGGACATACCGGAATGAGACTTGCCGAAGCGGTTCCCATTCCGATCCGGCCGGTACGCACCGCATCGCCTGGAGGGCGGCCCTGCGTGGCCGACATCACGGGGGCTATTGCGCCCCTTCGGGGCTTGGGCACATGGAACCTGTATACCCAGCCCGCTGGGCTGGGCTGAGGGATGGCCGCACCTACGGCGCTGAAACCGGGCCCCGAGGCCCTGCGTGGCCGGTATCACGGGGGCTATTGCGTCGTTGGTTCCGAGGCCCAAAGGGCCGACATCCCTCAGCCCAGGCCAGCGGCCTGGGTATGCTGGGGTAGGGTTGGTGCGGCCTGAAGGGTCGCGATAGCGGGAGCCACGTCATGCCACAATCACTGTCCCGGGTTCTGGTGCATCTGATCTTCCGCCCTTCGTCCGCCGTGGCGGACGAAGGGCGGAATGGGAAGCGCCTGGTGTCATAGGAGGTTACGGCACGTCTCCTACAAGGGCTCAATCCGTCGGCGGCGGGTCGGCTGGTTTGGTGGGAGTGAGCGGGTCGAGAATCCAGCGCTTGTTGAACCAGAAGTACTGGTCGGGGTGCTCGCGCACCGCTCGGTCGAAGACATCAAACACCTGCTGAGTCATGCGTTGCAGGTCGGCATCGCGGTCGAGGGTCGGATCCGGATAGACGGGATCGAAGGTCTGCCAGCGATGTCGGGTCCAGCCTTCGCGCCGGACGCAGCCGGGCAGGATCGGGGCGTTGCTCATCTTGGCGAACAGGGCCATGCCGCGGGTCACCGCCGCCGTGCCGCCCAGAAAGTTGACTTGCATGGCCTCGTCACGGCCGCGCACGTCCGGCAGGATGGTCAGGACCTTACCCTCCCGGATGTGGCGCAGGGCGACCCGGAGCAGCGACTTGGAGTCGCGCTCGATGCAGTCGAAGCCCTTTGAGGTGCGCAGGTTGTTGAGGTAGGCATCGGTCAGCGGGTTCTTCTGGCGTCGCATGATGAAGGACAGGCGCAGGCCGAAGAAGTGCAGGGCCAGGCCGGCCAGTTCCCAGCTGCCCATGTGGGGGACGGCCAAGACGACCCTGCCAGAGGCCGCCAAGCGGGCTTTCAGGACCTCCGCTCCCTCGCAGTCGATGGCTCGACGAACCCAGGTTTCGGTGAGGTACGGCAGGCGCATGGTATCCACCCCGCCGAAGACCAGGTTGCGCCAGGCCAGCCAGGCCACCCGGCGGACCTGCGCCTCGGTGGACAGGGTGGCGCCAAGGACCTCGCGGATGCGGCGGCGGGCCTCGCGCCGCTGGCGCGGCAGCCAGAGCCACAGCCAGGCAGCGACGCCCCAGCCGATCGTCAAGGCCAGGCGGTAGGGGAGGCGCCCGAACACGCCGCAGGCGCCGCGCAGCAGGGCGTACTCGAGCACATGCTTGAAGCGGTAGGTCATAATTACTTTCGCACGATGGCGGCGGACCAGTCCTCGGCCAGACGCAATTCGGTGTAGGTCTTGCCGTCACGGCGTAGTAGGGGCGCCTGGAAGCCCTCGACCTCACGGCCCGTGTCATCGAAGACATGCACCTCGTGCTCCGCCGCGTCTCCCCAGCCGAAGAGGCCGCTGGTCTTGGTCACGATGCGTTCTTTGCCGATGAGGCAGCCCTGGCGCAGTTCGACGGGCGTGATGGGGAACATGTAGCGGGTCAGGTGGGGGTGGGTAGGGATGACGGTCATGTCGTTGTACCAGTGGTAGACGCAGCCGTAATCGAGGGCGCCCAGCATGACTCGGTAGGCGTCCAGTTCGCTGCGCTCAGTCAGATGGTCGCCGAGGGCGATGGGCGAGTACATCTGGGCCCGGGTGCAGTTGGTGATGCTGCCGGTCTCGACGAAGCAGGGGAAGTTGAGGCTGGCCATGGCCCGGGTTACGGGAGCCCCGTTGGCGAGCAGCGGTCCGCGGGCCTGGATCCGTTTGGCCAGAGCCACCCGCCAGCCCTCGCTGAGCAGGGTGACGGAAGACTTGAGGCCGCGCAGCTTCATCGTGGTCGGGTCGATGTCGCCGGAGACGCCGTCCCAGGGCTCGCCGTAGTGGTAGGCGTAGGCGCTCTGCTCGTGTTCATCCCAGTACACGCCGGCGGCCCCGATCTCGGCGAAGATCAGGTCGACGCTCTTGCCGATCTCCTGGCCGTAGGAGTTGGTCAGGGTCGGGAAGAACAGGCGCTGGGTCGGCTTGCCGTAGTCGGCCTGTTTGCCATCCGGGCGCAGGGTACGGGCTTCCGCAAAGCGTTCCGGCGCGTCCTCGGTGACATCGAGGAAGCAGTGGAAGTAGACCAGGAACTTGGCCTCCGGCACAAGGCGATGGAGGCGTTCGCAGCCGGCCTTGTAGTTGTCGCGCTTGAGCTTCTGAAAAGCCGTCCCGTGGGGCGTCTCACCCTTGTACTTCGGATAGGTGATCGAGGCGCAGACGTAGCGCGCGTCTTTGAGTCGGACAAAGTCGGTGATTTGTGGGTCGCTCCACTTCTCGGTCAGGGGGTCGCTGCGCAGGAAGGCAAAGCCGCCGTCAATACAGAAGTTGGCCCCGGTCAGTCGGCGCGCCGCGTTGAGGAAGCTCCAGTAGTCCGGCCGGGCCACCGGGACGATGGCCCACTCGGCGGTGTAGGTGGCGCCTGGCTTGAGGACGAGGCTGTTATCGGCGAGGCCGAGAGCGCCGTCGGCGGCGTAGTTGGTGATATGGACGCGGAAGACGTCGTCCAGGGGCAACAGCCCGAGGCCATGCTCGGCGGTGGCGGCAAAGGCGGTGGGGTTCTGCGGTTCGCCGGAGACGCCCTCGCCGGTCGGACGCTTGAGTCCGGCCAGCCAGAGCCCCTTCTGGCGCTCGCCCAAGCGCACCTGGTGCCGGTGCATCAGCGGCAGATTCTCGGCGGTCAGGTTGGTGAAGGTATCCCGCACGATCAGCACCTCGCCTGTGGGCTCGAGGCGGCGCTCGTGCCTGAACCAGGTCGAACTGCCGTGGACCCAGCCTGGGGCCGGGGTGGAGAACTGGCTCTGCACCGCGAAGGTCTCGCCGCCGACCGTGATGGCCAGGACCGCCTCGGGTTGCTCTTGGGTGGTGAAGGTCAGGTCAGGGAGCGGGCGCGGTTCGATGATGGGCAGGGCGCCGACCGGCGGACCGGCCTTAGGCTTCGGGGGCGGCGGCGGGGTCTGGAACTCCAGACGCAGCGCCTCGACCTGCAGCTTCTGGGCGACCCGAGGGACAGCGGCGTTTTCGAGGATCAGCGCGTTGGCCCCGAGCTTCACCAAGTCGGTCACCCGCAGGGCAAAGTCGCAGGCCTTGACCCCGTTCAGAAGGCCGTACCCCGGGTCGAGGTCCGGGCTCTTGAAGTCCGGGCTGTAGTAGATGGACAGCCGTTCGCCGCCGGCCAGGGTGTAGATCTGACCACCGCGCGAGGGGCACTTCTGCGGCTTGTTGGCCAGGCGCTCTGCCGCGAGGGGCGTGCCGTTGACCAGGAGCCGCAGGGCCGGCGTGTGACCGGCGACCTTGGGGTGGTCCAGGCGGGCCGAGAACACCAGCATGGCGTCTCGGTCAGCGGGAAGGGCGAGCAGGGCGAAGGTGAAAGCCTGCTTCTCGCCCCGCGCCAGGGTGACGCGGTCGGCGATGGCGACCTTGCTGGTGCGCGGCGGCGCCACCCCGTCACTGCCGGCGAGGGCGGCGAGCGGCAGGCGGGTGCGGGTGTGTTCCCACTTGGCGGTTGAGGTGGTCATGAGGGCTTCCTGCTTGGGCTCGGGCGAATCGGTGTCGGACACGCCGATCTCAAGGCGCAGCGGCATCCCGCTCAGCGGGTTCTTGACGCCCAGAAAGGCCCAGGGTATGGCTGCCTCCAAAGTCCAACCCCTGGCGGTACGGGTGGCGCCCACGAGCGCCCCCTCGATGGCGCCTTTCTCTGGCCGGTAGCAGTACAGCTCCGGCCCACAGTCGGTCAGCGGGTCCCCCGTTTTCAGAAAGTTGCCGGGGCTGAGGGCGAGATGGAACTGCCCTTCGCCGAACTTGGTCCGGTCGGGGTCCAGGTCGGGTTGGGCATCGATATACAGCTCGAGGTGGTCCCCTTTCCACAGGCTATCCCCGCGTTGCGTCTGGCGCAGTTGGTCGTCGGTCACGGCCACGGCGATGAAGAGGAACTCCTGGCGCCAGGCCAGTTGGACGGTGGCGCTCAAGTCGGCGGGCGAGGTCCAGGAGCCGCTGCCCCAGACCACCTGCTCGGCGCGGTCCATGGTGGTGACTCCGGGCACGGTGCTCCACTCGGCCAGGTCGCCGTCGATGGCGAAAGGCGGATCCGGTTTGAGCGGGATACCGCGTGCGACCTCGTCGGTAGCCAGCGCAGCCAGGCTGAGGCAGGCCGCGACGGCTGCCAGAAGGCCACGGCACCGGTTCTTGAGCGCTCGTTTCATAGCGTTGCTCCTTGGGCTGGCGGGACTCCGCCGACTGCATCGGGCATAGTGTAGCGCCGGGTCGGCGCGGTTGCCTGCGCTGGCGAGACGCATCGGTGCGGGCTGGTGGGCAGCCACAGGTCTGTCGGACGGGTCGGACGGGTCAGACAGGTCAGACAGCTCCGTCCGCCCTCTTGAATGCGGTTGGCCAGGCGGGCGCATGGTTTCCGCGGGTGGTGTGGGTATCTTACGGCAACGGCAGCCGTAGTGGCGTCCCGACATCCGGGCGACCGGCAGGCCGACGAGGAGCGGTGATGCGCAACGATATCGAGAACTTCCAGGCCACCACATCTCACCAGCGTCCCGGGCGCATCCTTTACCACGGGTCGTTTGTGGCGGATCTGCAGAAACGGGTGGTGGAGCACATCGGCACGCAGGACATCAGCGGGCACTACGGCATGGCTCGCGCCTCAGGGGTCGGGCCGCGTCGACCGGCCGACCTGCCGGCGCTGGACTATGAGCGCTACTGGCACGGCCAGGAACTGCCGCCGGGCACCACCTTCAGCGGCGGGGTGGCCATGGTGCCAAGCGGTTTTTATCACTTCTGGGGCTACATCTCGCCCCTGCGCAACGCCACCTCATTGCGGGAAATGGAGGAGTTTCCCCTGGAGGATTACAGCCGCTGGGACTTCTCGGGTATGGCGGAGCAGGTGCGCACGGCGCATCAGGCCGGGCGCTATGCCCAGGCGTGGGTTGGGCACATGTACGAGAGCGCCTGGCAGATAAGGGGTTATGAGCAGTTCCTCATCGATCTCATCGAGCAGCCCGCCTGGGCCGAGTGTTTGCTGGAGCGGCTATTCCAGCAGAACCTCATCAAGGCTCGCGCCGCGGCGCAGGCCGGGGCGGACCTGATCACTACCGGCGACGATGTCGCCAGTCAGACGGCGCTGATCTTCTCGAAGGACGTCTGGCAGCGGCTGATCTTCTCGCGCTGGGCCAAAGTCTGGGGGGAGATCAAGCGCATCCATCCCGCCGCGCGCATCTGGTACCACAGCGATGGCAATATCGTCGACATCATCCCGGACATGATTGCCGCCGGCCTGGACATCCTCAACCCGGTCCAACCCGAGTGCATGGATCTCGACGAGCTGCACCGGCGCTATGGGCAACAGCTCACCTTCGACGGCGTCATCGGCACCCAGACCACCATGCCCTTCGGCAGCGCCGACGACGTGCGCCGCCGGGTGCGGGAGGTGATCGATAAGTACGGCCGTCAGGGCGGCCTGATGGTTTCCCCCACGCACGTCCTCGAACCCGAGGTCCCGCTGGCCAACATTGACGCGCTGTTCGAGACCTGTCGGGAGTACGGCACCTTCGAGGGGTGACACAGAGGAGCCCACACCATGGCCAGCCGCCCGGAAGAGAGGCGTGGTTTCTCGCCGCGGCATGGACGCCGTCAAGGGGTCCTGGAGTGCGCTGGTGGCGGCGGCGCGGAAACTGGCAGGGTGAGGCTCTGAGACGTATGGCACATCCAGGCACAGCCGCGTTGCTGGTCGGGGTCGGTGGTTGCATGGGCTCGCTGGCGCGCTATTGGCTGGGTCTCACGGCCCAGCGTCTTGGCGTGGACTGGCCGTTGGGCACCTTTGCCGCCAACGGCCTGGGCTGTCTGCTCATCGGGGCCATCGCGCAGCTGACCGCCCGTGGGGACACCCTGTCGCCCGAGGCACGCCTGTTTCTGGCTACCGGCTTCTGCGGCGGCTTTACCACGCTCTCTTCGATGATCTACGAAACCAACCAGATGCTCCGTATCGACGAGTATCTGCACGCCGCCTTCTACGTCGGCGTGACCCTGGTCTGCTCCATGCTGGCCTTTCTCCTTGGCGCCATGGCGGTACGCCTGGCGCTGAGAATGGCGAGTGGGGCATGGAACTGAGCCGCGAGGCCAGGCGCCTCTCCAGAAGATTGGTGGAGATGCGGTGGGGGGCCACCGCCGAGGTTTGGTGGAGATGCGGTGGCCACCGCCGCGCCTGAGGCCAGGCGCCTCTCCAATTTCCGCTGGAGATGCGGTGGGCTCCACCGCGGTTTGGTGGAGATGCGGTGGGGGGCCACCGCCGCGCCTGAGGCCAGGCGCCTCTCCAGAAGATGGGTGGAGATGCGGTGGGCTCCACCGCCGCGCCTGAGGCC
>CAILKC010000948.1 GCA_903834675.1 uncultured Victivallales bacterium
ATGCGACTGCTGCCCTCGTAGGCGTAGGTCTTGCGCCACAGGTGGTGATCGCCCTGCATGTCGCCATGGTCCGAGGTGAACAGCATCCAGGTGTTGTCCAGCGCCTCGGGGTCGTCGCGGCGCAGCCAGTTCAAGAGCCGCCCGAGCTGAGCGTCGATAAAGGAGATCTCGCCGCAGTAGCCGGTCCGGGCGCGGTGGATCTGCGCCGGGGTCATGCGACCGCGCCAGGCGTTGGGATCGCGGGCGGTCAGCGGGTCATCATGCATCGTGGCCCAGGCGCCCACGTAGGGCGGCACCGACTCCTCGTGACGATAGAGATCGAAGTAGTACGGCGGCGGCACGTAGGGCGAATGCGGCCGCGCAAAGGAGAGGTTGAGGAAGAACGGCTGCGTGCGGTCACGAGTGCGCAGGAAGTCGAGGCCACGGGTCATGGTCCAACAGGTCGGGTGCAGGCGTTCTTCCGTATGCCAGGGCCGTGCCTGCCACGAGTTCCAGTCCACGCCGTGGTCATCGGGGGTGACGCCGACCGGGGCATGGGCCTCGAACCAGCGCCGGTGATCGCTATCCGGCATGCGGCCGGACTCGTCGAGTTCGCTGGACTGGAAACCCATCAACGTGCGCTGCGGGTGGAAGTGGGCCTTGCCGACCAGGTGGGTGCGGTAACCAGCCTGCGTCAGTTCTCCGGCCAGGGTGTGCGGAAAGTCGTTGGGGATAGGCCCCTGCCCCCGTCCCATGCCAAGCACACCGGTGTGCCACTGACTCTGACCACTCCACAGCGCGGCGCGGGCGGGCAGACAGGAGGGCACCGCCGAATAGGCGTGCGAGAACAAGGTGCCAAGGGTTGCCAGGTAGTCCAGGTTTGGCGTCTGCGCCAGCGGATGACCGGCGGCACCGAAGCTGTCGCCACGCATCTGGTCAGCCAGGATCAGCAGGAGGTTAGGGCGTGCCATGGTGGTGTGTCACCTCATGATATCAGAGCCCGCTCGCCGTGCCATTGTGTGCCCGCAGCCAGCGTCTCTCGAGACCATATCACGCCACCGCGCCGATGCCACGTCGGCACGTCACCGTCCGCTCTCGGTGTTGCCCAAAGGCAGGATGCCGCTATATTACGCCGGATGTTGTAAGCGATACGCAGAGAACGCGGTTTCTGAATCCCGAGGGCAGGTAATGGACGAACAACCGACGCCGACAATTGGCCAGGACTCGGAAGCAATGGCGCGCCTGTGCGCCAGGATCTGTGAGGACGGCAAGGCCGAGGAGCTGATGCTGTTCGACGTGCATGAGTCCAGCTTCTTCGCTGACTACTACCTCATCTGCACCGGCACCTCTGCCCCCCATATCGGCGGCATCTGCAACCGCTTGCGCCAGGAGTTGGCCGTTGCCGGGTACCTGCCGCGGCGCCGCGAGGGCGATCCGTCCAGCCACTGGGTGATCGTGGACTATGGCGCGGTATTGGTGCATGTTCTCGACCCCGAACGACGTCGCTACTACCACCTCGAGGAGCTCTGGGAGGCGGGTCGGCTCGTCTACAGCAGCCCGCCCAGGAAAGAGACTCTCCCCGCCAGCGTCTCCTGAGTGTTCCATGGCGTCCCGGCCCACATCATGCCTGTGGCCCCAGGCCGCCGCGGCGGCCTGGGTCGCCTGCGGCGCCCTCTGCCTCTGCGTTGTGGCCGCCGAGCCCGCGGCCCCTGCCGATTCTGGCGCCGCGGCCCCGGCGGCCCGCCTCCGGGTGGTGACCTACAACCTCTACAACTACGTCGATAAGTCCGCGCCGCAGATCAAGAGCCCTGAATCGCGGGACACTGCCTTGCGCATCCTCGCGGCCCTGGCGCCCGACATCGCGGTATTGGTCGAGACCAGCGGCGAAGCGGCAGTGGCCGAAATCCGCACGGAACTCGCGGCACGGGGGCAGAATTACCCCTTCGCTTCCACGGTGATGGCCTTCGATCAGCAGCGCCGCATTGGGGTGCTGGCCCGCCAGGCGCCGGTCCAGGTGGCGCATGTCACCACGGCCAGATACCGCTTGCAGGACCGGGAGGTGCCGGTGCGACGCGGCTTCGCGCACTGCGTTTTCGAGTGGCCCGGATACCGCTTGCATCTGCTGGCGGCACACCTCAAGAGCAAGGCCTTCGACCCGCTTGGCCAGACCGACATGCGGCGCTACGAAGCACGCTTGTTGCGCTACCTGATCGATGACATCCTCGCGGCCGAACCCGAAGCGAACCTGCTGCTGGTCGGCGACCTCAACGACACGCCCGAGTCCTCGCCGATCTCCACCTTGTGCAGCCGCCGCAGCAACCCGCCCAGGCAGCTCTACGATCTGCGCCCGATCGATCGCTTCGGCCTCGGCTGGACACACTGCTGGGACAGCGCCGACACCTATAGCCGCATCGACTACGCCATGGTCAGCTACGGCCTCCTGCCCGAAGTCGACCTCGGCGCCACGGAAATCCCCTTCTTCCCGGAGTGGTCACTGGCCTCAGACCATCGCCCGCTGGTCATCACCCTGAACCTCCGGAATCGCCCGGTAACCCCCGACATGCTGGCCTGGTTCGAGCGTAACTTCCGCATCGCCGCCTCCCCGATGAGCAGCTTCCACGAAGGCCGGGTGGTGGGTACGCGCAAAGCGCAGAAGAGCCCCGAAGTGGGTGACGACGGCAGCGAAGCGCCCCCCGACTGACTCACTGGCCGACGACGAAGGGGCCCGCTGGATTTCGCGGGACGAGAAGGAACAGACGGCTGACACGATGCTGGACTGGCGCAGACTCGGACTGCGGGCCAGCGCCTGGCGAAGAGTACCCTTGGAGGAAAGCAAGATGGCGTCAAACCGACACTACGATCCCCTGCGCCCCAACCGCATCTACGACCACCCGGAACGCTATGAGTTTACCCATGGTGTCAGTTCCGTCTGCGTCTACGACCTGAACCCCCTGCGCTTCGTCAAAGAGATACCGGTTGGACCCAAGCCGGATTGTCACGCGACCTCGTCCGACAACGCGTACCTGTATATCGCCTGTATGGACGGCCTGTATTGCATCGGTCAGGACACTCTGGCCGTCGAGAAGGTCATCGACACCGGCCCGGTCTACGCCACTAATGTCATGCCCGATGGCGTTACGCTCTTGGTCCACGACCTGTGCGGTGGAGTGATCGTCCTGAAGGACATTAGCAACCTGGAGAAGATCCATATCCACAAGAGAATCCAGATCATTCCAAACGCGAAATTCCGGACTGAATTGGGTGGCAAGGGCCATTTTCTCGACCATGGCCGCCATTATCTCTGCGCCGGGTGGAAGAGTTCTCAGCTGTTTCTCTTTGATCTGGAACGTGACTACGAGTTTACCGTGTTCATGCCGGAGACCGCGGAATTGCTCCTCAGCGATGACCTGGTCATCAACCAGAGTAAGACCAAAGCCTACACGGCCTGCCATCGCGACAAAGCCCCAAGCTATGTCGCGGTGATCGACCTCAACGCGAGGAAGGTGCTACGGACCATTCCGACCGGAAACGGCACCTGCGGCCTGACCATGAGCCAGGATGAGCGCTATGTGATCGCTTCGAATGATGCCGACGATTCCATCAGCGTCATCGACACCACCACGGACACGGTTGTGAACACGGTTTCCGCACGGGCGGGATTCGAGGCCTTGGGCCTGACCGGCTACATCCAGGGGATCAGCGTCGCCACGGATGACGCGATCTATGTCTATGGCTGTTCCGGCAATGGGGCTCTGGTCCGGTTTACGGAGATCACCGGCAAAGGCGCCTATGAGATCTCATACCGCGACGGCACCTACGCCTCGCCAGCAGCGCCTTAGCCGGTACTGCCCCGGCGCCTCGCCTCCCCCGCAGCCTGGAGAGACTTTTCGATGAAGACCAGTGCCCTCACCGTCGCCTTCCTGGCCTGTGCCGGGGTCCTCGCCGCGGCTCCCATCCTCACGCCGCTGAACACTGCGGCCACCCGGGGGCCGAACCTGGTCGCCAACCCTACCTTTGAGGAGCTCAAGGACGGCAGACCGCTGGCCTGGAAGAACGAAGCGGACCCCGACTGGGCGCCTGACCCGCAGGTCGCCCGCAGCGGCAAGACCAGCCTGCGCCTGAGCAAAACGGCCACGGATAAGCTCTATTGGATCAGCCAGACGGTGACGCTCAACCAGACCAAGGCCACGCCGCTGGTGCTCAGCGCCTGGAGTAAGGCCGAGCAGGTGCAAGGAACCCGGGGGCCGGAATACTCCGTCTGGGTTGACCTGCAATACGTCGATGGCACGCCCCTCTACGGCCAGCGCGCCAGCTTCGCGGTCGACACGCACGACTGGCAATGCGGCGAATACTCTTTCGCCGTCAGCAAGCCAGTGAAGGCGGCTACCATCTCCCTGCTCTTCCGTCGCGGCCTGAGCGGCACGGTGTGGTTCGATGATGTCTCCCTGCAGGAACTCCAGGTGGGCGTCGGCACGATCTTTGACCGGACCCCCGCGATCTTGCCCGCCGTCGCTGCCCCGCCGGGGCCGTCGGCCGTGACCCTTGCCTCTGGGGATGGCCTGCGGCTGGGCTTCGATAGCCACGGCGTGCCCAGTGAGTTCACCGTCAACGGCAAGCCGCTTCTCGGGACCTCCGCCGGCGGCTTGTGGGTCCGCGACGTGGCCGCTGCCGGGCCCTGGCTGCGACCGGACTTCACCGTAACCTCGGCCCCCGGCGGCCTCACCTTCAGCGCCGCAGAGCAGGCTGCCGGGCTGGCGCTGACGGCGCAATGGTCCGCCACGGCCACGGGCGTCGACGCCCAGGTCACCGTGCGCGACCTCACCGGCAAAGACCGCGCCATCACGGCCTACTTTGTTCTGCCGGTGGCCGATCTGCCCTGGCAGTGGCACGACGACATCCTGCACACCCTCCCCACGACCGGCGGCGAGTACACCAACAGCTCCGGCTGGCCCGTCAGCGGCCTCGCCTCGGCGTACCCCTGGTGCTCGATAACCTCACCCGCAACCGGCCTGTCCCTCTCGCTGCCGATGGACTGCCCGCGCCTGGCCCGCCTGACCTACAACGCCGAGCTCAAAACCCTGTACCTCGCCGTCAACCTCGGCATCGTGCCCGACACGGCCAACTTCCCTTCCCAGGCCGACTTCCGTTTCTCGCTGTACTGGCACGAACCGCAGTGGGGCTTCCGCGCCGCGACTGCGAAGTACTACCAGCGCCACCCGCAGTTCTTCGTGCGCCGCCTCCAACAGGGCGGCATCTGGAACGCCTTCGGGCCCATCCAGAAGGTCAAGGGCTGGCAGGACTTCGGCTTTGCCTACGACGAGCGCTCGGAAACCCCGCTGCAATTCGATAATGACAACCGCATCACCAGCTTCTCCTACATTGAGCCGATGACCTACTGGCTGCCGATGGCCAAGACCTATCCGCGCACCTACGACGGCGCCATACAGGCCCTCAACAATAACCTCAACCAGGGCAGCGCCTCCCAGAAGCAGTGGGCCCAGGTGACCCTCGCTTCAGGCGTCTACAACCACGAACAGAAACTCGATCTCTCGGTGCAGAACCAGTCCTGGTGCGACGGCGCCGTCTTCACCCTCAACCCGGACCCCGGCCTGGCGGAGTCCGCCGCTTGCCCCACCAACAAGGGCCACCTGGGCTACAGCCCCGCCTGGGCCGACAAGAACCTGATGCAGCAGACCGGCCCGCGCCTCGATGGCATCTACCTCGACTCCCTGCCCAACTGGGGCGAAATCCGCAACTGGCGGCGTGAACACTGGAAGACCGTTACCGTCCCCCTGACCTTCGATCCGGATCTCAAGCAGCCCGTCCTGCTGCAGATCTTCTCGACCTGGCAGTACGCCGACTGGATTGCCCGCGACGTCCACGCTCGCGGCGGAGTGATGCACGGCAATGGCGGCACGTGCTGGCCCTACTTCCCCGCCCTTCTGGACGTCACCGGCCAGGAGACCGGAACCCTCCTCAGCCCCGAAGCGATGGCCGCCGCCCGAACTCTGCTGGCCACCAAACCCTACTCGCCGCTGCTCAATACCCGCTTTGAAAAACTGCCCGAGACCTTCCTGACCGATTACTTCCACCGCAGCGCGCTCTGGGGCATCTTCCCCAGCTTCTTTAACGGCGATACCTTCGAAAACGGCGCCTGGAAAATCGCGCGCTTCTTCGACATCCCCGAACTCTGCGAGCGGGTGCGGCCCCTGTACCGGCAGTTCATCCCCGTCCTGCGCCGGATGCATGACGCCGGTTGGGAGCCGGTTACCCAGGCGCGCACCGACGCCACCGCGGTCCAAATCGAGCGCTACGGGCCCGGCCTCGGCCAGGAAACCCTGCTGGCGGTCTTCAATGGCGGCACCCACGCCGTCGTGGCGAAACTCACCATCGACGCCACCGCCTTGAAGCTCCCGCCTGCCAGCCGCGCCGCCCTGCTGCTCAATCCCCAGGACCTTACCCTTACCCCCGTGGGCGCTAACCTCGAACTCACACTCCCGCTCGCGCCAGGACGCTGCGAAGTGCTGAGACTGGGGCTCTAGCCTCTGACCAACGCCCCACGCTGCCGCCCACTGCCGACACCCGGCGGGCAGAAATGACGACCTGTGCAATAAGGGAGTCCGTCTGGAGCGCTGAAGGCGCGCGGCCATACCAGCCCAGGGCAACGCCCTGGGAATAGAATAGTTATGGGTTTGAGCCCTGTAGGGGCGAGCCAGGGCCATTCGATTCTACTACACTCGACGGTTTCACCACAGAGGACACAGAGGTCACAGAGGGTGGCAATAGAGGATGGATCCTATACACATAACTTGTC